>NZ_JAOWCD010000086.1:0-56653 GCF_030337175.1 Citrobacter sp. Ca225
GTAAGCGTGCAGTGAGAACCGTATTGACGAAGTGAAGCTGGTCAGGCAGGCAGAGTAACCCGCCACGGGAGCAGAGCACCCACCCGGTTCACAGGCCAGTCGGCGATGACATCAAGTACATGATGCAGATAGCGTTCCGGATCCACGCCGTTTAATTTGCACGTCCCGATAAGACTGTACAGTGACGCACCGCGCTCACCACCATGATCCGAGCCGAAGAACAGCCAGTTTTTTCTCCCCAGACTGACCAGTCGTAGGGCGTTTTCGGCAATGTTATTATCCACCTCCACCCAGCCATCTTCTGCATAGCGGGTCAGCGCCGGCCACTGGTTCAGCGCATACCCGAACGCCTTCGCCAGTTCTGAGTGCCTTGAGAGGGTTTTCTGTTTCTCCCGCAGCCACCCCTCCAGTGACGCCAGCAGCGGCAGCACTTTTTGGTGCCGGACTGCCTGCCGTTCCTCTGCTCTTTTACCTCTGAGCTCCGACTCGATGGCATACAGCTCGCCGATCCGTTTCAGCGCCTCCTCCGTCAGGGCTGACGGGGTACGGACGTGAACATCGTGGATTTTTCGGCGGGCATGGGCCCAGCACGCGGCTTCCTTTATATGGCCGTCGCGGTAGAGCTCGTTGAACCCGGCGTAGGCATCAGCCTGCAGTACGCCACTGAAGCCTGCAAGATGGGTCTGAGGGTGGATACCTTTTCTGTCCGGGCTGTAAGCGAACCACACTGCGGGGGCCAGCGCTGATCCGGCGTTGCGGTCGTCTCGAACGTACGTCCATAAGCGCCCGGTCTTCGTCTTCTTATTGCCCGGCAACAGCACCGGGACAGGCGTATCGTCAGCATGGAGTTTGCCGTCGGTCAGGACATAGTGCTGAAGGGCTTCATCCAGCGGTGCCAGCAGACGACAACACGCATCCACCCAGCCCGACAGTACAGAACGACTCAACACTACACCCTGGCGGGCATAGATCTCCGACTGGCGATACAGCGGTGTGTGCTCTGCATACTTTGAGGTCAGCACTCGGGCCAGCAGCCCCGGTCCGGCGATCCCCCGTTCGATGGGGCGCGAAGGAGCCGGGGCCTGAACGATGCGATCGCACCGACGGCAGGCATGCTTTTCACGGACTGTCCGGATAACCCGGAAGGCGCTGCGCATCAGCTCCAGCTGTTCGGCGGCATCCTCACCCAGGTAACTCAGCGAACCACCGCACTCCGGGCAACACGGCTCAGTCGGCAGCAGCCGCTTCTCATCCCGTGGGAGTGACTCAGGGAACGGTTTGCGGGTGCGGGTCTGACGCAGCGGGCGCTGCACTGCCGGGTCATCCACCCGGCCGGTCAGCGTATCGCTTTCCTGCTGCAGCAGGTTCAGGTCAGCTTCCATTTGCGCGATACGGCGAGATACCTTTTCGGAACGACTGCCGAAGTTCATCCGGCGCAGCTTATCCAGTTGCGCCTGCAGATGGTCTATTTCGCGTTCCCGGTTGCTCAGCTTTTCCTGCAGGGCGTGGATCAACGCTTCCTGTTCGGCCAGGCGCTGTTTCAGCAGAAGGATGTCGTCAGAAGAGGTATCGTTCATAATCCTGTATTTTACCAGGCTTATTCTGCGACAACCAGGATAAAGAGCGCTACAACATGGTCAGGGATGTCAGTAACCGCTTTGGCTGTCGCCAGTCGATACCTTCCATCAGCATCGCCAGTTGCGCCGGCGTCAGGAACACTTTGCCATCGCGGGCTGAGGGCCAGGCGAAGCGACCACGTTCCAGTCGCTTTGTCAGCAGGCACAGACCATCGCCGGTGGACCAGAGCAGTTTTACCTGACTGCCGCTGCGTCCCCGGAAGATGAAGACGTGGCCGGACATCGGGTCATCTTTCAGCGCGGTCTGCACCTTTGCGGCGAGGCCATTGAAGCCGTTGCGCATATCGGTGATACCGGCAACCAGCCAGATTTTTGTGCCTGCGGGAAGATTTATCATACCGGCCCCCGCATCAGTTCGCGCAGGACAGTGCTCATGAGTTCAGCAGAGGGATGAGTCAGTGTTATTTCTCCTCCCCGACATTTTATGTGGCAGGTAGCGGGAGGAGAGCAGGATGGTAGTTCGAAGGTTGGGAGAGAAGAGCCCGCCTGAAGCTGCACGGGTATCAGGGCAGGAAGCGACGATGAGTTTTTTCGGGGCCGACAGACCCGCCCTTCACGCTGCCAGAGCCTTATCCATTTAAAGAGCAGGTTATCATTGACGTCATGTTTCCGGGCCAGTGCGGCAATACTGCCTTCTTCTTCAAGAGCCAGCCTGACCAGTTCCATTTTGAATTCAGGGGAATAGTGTTTCCGGGGAAGTCTTTCTTTAGCGCGCATGAGGTGTCCACCTGCAAAATAAGTGGGTGCTTAAGTTACAGGATCCTGGATTCGGGACCAGACGGTACTCAGACGACGCTTACTTTACGGCCAGGATAACCGCCGGAATATGTGTTGAATAAGCATTCTGATATTTGGGGTCCACCGATACCGCATCGCCACCAGTTATAGCCTTAAGCCCGGCGCCGTCGCCGCTCCACTTCTCCTGATCAGGCAGGCGAATAAGAGAAAAACCTATCAGAGCCGCACGTTCTCGCGGGGACTCCAGCGTTTCAATGGTCGCAGAGGTGGCGTTATCCTCTCCAGCAAGCATGGTCGCAATTTCAGCCAGAATACTTTTGCCACTTCCACCAGGGCCAGTCACTTCCAGAAAGAGCTGCCAGTCATAGCGATTCGCCAGCACCATAAATAACGCCGCAAGAATAATGTCGCGTTTTTCTGGCTTGTGTCCGGCAGCCCGGTCCAGCCAGCGCCAGAATGCCGGGGCATGAGTTTCAAGCGTTTCCCCCTCTACCGGTGGCGTGAAATCGACTTCACACAGGGTACGCAGCCAGTTCTCTTTACAGTGCGGACTAAACAGCCCTGTTCGCGTATCGAGGACGCCATTACGAAAACCGATCAGATGACGTGCCGGATTTTGCTGCTGCGGAACAATTAACTTTAATGTTTCCACCAGTGAAGCAATTTTTCCTGAGGAAAACGGTGCACCGAGGCGCTGGAAAAGGGCTGCGACATCTCGGGCAAAATCTGACTGAGAAATCACTTTCCACGCTCCAGACTCGTAGCGGGATAAAAGCTGCCCGTTCGGATCAACCGCCAGTGCATCCCTGTAATGCTCCCGAACCCTCTGAGCTTTTTCGCTGACACTCATCGCTGTGAATTCTGCTTCACTCATTGTGTCGAAAGGACTGGCGTTATGTGGCTTCAAAGCCTCAAGAATTGCCTTCCGGGTGGATTCCTCTCCGTATTGGGTAAGCGCATCATTCCAGTCACCAAAAACCGGTGGCAGCACAATGTCACACTGACACGCTTTTGCAGCAGTTTCAGCCCTGTTCTGGCCTGAACCATTCAGATCGCGGTCCGCTGCAATAATTAACTGATATCCCGGATACTTGTTATGGGCAACGCTGGCCAGAGAAAGAAAGTTGACCGACGAAAATGCCACCATGACGGCTTCTCCTGTCAGATGACGAATGGTAAGCGCCGTGGCGTAACCTTCCGCAATCCACATCCTTCTTACAGAACTCCCGCCCCCTTCTATCAGATGATAGGCCTCCTTAACCTGACCTCCTTTAAGAAAACACTTGCTACCATTGCCACTGATAAGCTGAATATTCACCAGTTCCCCGTCAGCGTTATAGAGCGGGACGATCAAATCACCGGGGTGGAACATCACCCCACCGGTTTTATGACCTGAAGTCAGCTCATGGCAAATATGCTCCGGGAAACCTTTATGTGTAAGATAAGTATTTCCGGCAGATTCACGCGAGGCTTGCAGTAGTCGCGCGGCAAGTGCTGCTGCCGCCTGTTTCCCGCCATCTGTATCTGCGGTTGACGTCCAGACTCCAGAAGAGGCTGAAGACAGACTATGTGTCAGTCCATGTATCCTGTCTGCTGCTTCACTGATATCCACATTCAGTACCTTGCTGACAAGCGCTAAACCGTCCCCAGCCCCGCACTGGTTGCAGAACCATGTTCCACGTCCTTCCAGATCGTCGAAGCGAAAACGATCTTTACCGGCGCAGACCGGACAAGGCTGATGGCGATTTTTCAGTATGTTCATACCCAGCGCTGGCAAAATCCGCGCCCAGTGACCGCGGGCAGCCTTCACGGCCTGACTGACTTTCATTCCTGACATGATGCAGTTCTCCCTCAGTGTAAAACCGGCTTTATAATGTGACGGACGCATAACTCATCCATTACGGCTATTCCGAGCTGGGAGAGTGCGGGGCAGGACATTAGAGGACCGGATTCCATCAGGTCTGAAAGCAGGGCGCAGGCGATTTCCATGCCTTTTGTTTGCCCGTGCTGTCGCAGATAAAAACCTTCAAGCTCACGGGCAATGGCGGTTTCAATTTCATCCAGAGTGAGCTGCAGGTGGCGGTTGTGCTGATGGCAGATACTCAGCCAGGCGCAGGCAACCGCGCGGCGATATAACGCCAGCCGAAGTGAGAGGGGAAGAGTGCGTGATTTCATTGCACCACCTCCTTGTTCATCAGGTCATCCTGGCAACGCTGTACCACGCCATCAAGCTGTTCTGTCATCAGATAAATCAGGGAAACCAGTTGCTCACATTGAGCACCTGCAGGTTTTTCATAGCAGTCCTGAAGAACAGCCATTCCGGTGACAAATTCCCCCACGTTACGAAGATGCTTGAGGCGGACAATATCGTCATAAGAAATTGCGGCGTGATTCATCACATCACCTCCCCGGCAGGCAGCCGTGCAGAAAGGGAGAGCACATAATCACGGACCAGCGAAAGGCGTGCAAAGCGCTCATCGCAGGCCACGGTGCGAAGCATACAGATGCGGGGTTGAGTGTCAGCACGGCGGATTGCGGCAAGCACAAAGACATATTGCGGGTAAAACGGGGTGAGGGTTGTAGCCATGATGGCAGCCTCCATTGAGTAGCGGTTATTGCTACCACCGGAAACGCCAATTTCACTGGTGGCAGCCCGAACGGGGTTGGCGTAACCGGCCTCAATGGATACCGGCCAGCCCGAAGGCTGCCCCGCCCGGACTGCCATTATCTCGAAAGAACCACGGTGTACGCATAAACACCACAGCCTGGAAAATGGGTGTGCCAGAGCTTCGACGAAAAAAAAGACGCTTGGCGCGTCTGGTGTCGCCATTGAGTTTCGCGGAACGCCAATTCCGGCTGCCGATTTTGCGGCAGCGGAAAAACTATACCTGGAAATGACTGCAGGATGCAAGCCAGAAAAATGGGGATTAATGCGTTCAGGCATCATTATGCATCACATCCCCGTCCGCGGGCACTTATACGATCCGCCATCCATGCGCTTACCTCTGACTGTGCCCAGGCAACATTTTTACCACCAAGCGGGATCTGCTTCGGGAAAGCATCGCGGCTTATCAGGTCGTATATAGTTGAGCGGGACAAGCCGCATAAATGCATCACCTCGGGAAGACGTAAAAATCGCTCATGCTGGTTCAGCACAGGAAATAATGGCGCAGCCGGAGCTGGCGCAGAAACAGAAATATCATGCATTTATCTACCCTCTTTAATTCCTTCATCAGTCCGGATAAATCCCCCCGGATTCAGGTAGTTCCTTATTATGTATATATTTCTCGCTTACGCACCCATTATTTATTTAGCGTCACATATTGATTTAATGGAATTTAAAACTATATCAAACCACATAAAATGGCATGATAGATATTATGTCTGCGAACTATAAATACAGGGACATTAATAGGAACTAACTTTCATCCAGGGGTTACTACCCCATAAGTCATAGAACTTAATGGTACTGAAACCGCAACCCATTCAGCAGGGATGCACAATTTCTACATATGGCTTTACATTGCAAACCTAACTTCAGGATATACTCATGAATTGCATCAAGCTCAGAAGAATTAGAACCGCATAAAATCAATAACCACGCATTCTTAACCTAAAAATATATCCAAATAAATTCATAAAAGACCGAGCAGTTCTAGTTTTATAAAAATCAGATTGAAATGCAACACCAGGGAAAGGGGGGAATCATGTTATTTCCCGGCAAAGAAAAATCGTCTATTTCATCATCTGTTGAATACTACTGAAGAGTGGTGAATAGTTGTGAGGAACAATAATGAAATAATCATTCGGAATAAAAATTTCACTTTTGATGAAAAAAAATCATAAATCACGCTACCTTCCGATGAACACTCATGAACAGTCACTGAATACTGCCTTGTCAACCCTTCACCTCTTAACTAGCTGTATTATCAATTTTTTTATCAAAGTGAACAGTAGTGAATAGTATTTATTAAAGGAAAGTTGAAGATCAGACATGACACATTTCTCTGGCTAGCCAGAACAAGGTCATTGTTCTGTCACTGACACAATCCCCCTCGGTAGTGCGCTTGTATGGGCATCGGCACAATTGACACGACAACAAAACACTACCGGAGCATTCATGACTACTGTTAACCAGATCTCTGATGCAAACATTACATCCTCCCTCCCGCCGAAAATTCGCGAAGCGGTGGAAAAAGTTAAGGCAGCAAAAGCTGTCTGGCAGGAAGAACGGCGAAAACAAACTGAAGCTGCTGCAATGATTGAAACTATCCGTAAACGTCAGGAAGATACAAAAACGGAAACGCAGGCGCTTAATGATGAATGGCGAAACCTGTTTCGTGAGAATCAGGGAAATATGACACCACGCATGAAAAAACTGCGGGCAGAAATCGCCCTCGGACGCGAAACATTGGATGAGTTCGAAGATTTGCTGGCAGCTCAGGTGGCAGAAAATGAATTCCTGCCCTGGAAAACTGCGGATGCTGCAAACCACTACATCAGCGAACATAATCGCCTGATTGAAACTCATGCAGTGTGGCTCTGGAATGAGTTTATGAAGGAACACGGCCAGAAACTTATTCAGATCCTTGGACTGTTGAAAATGACTCTGGGCCGAAGCGCTTCTGCTGTTATCGGTGTAGTTCATACCGTAAACGACCCCGAAAGTGTGCTGAAGCAATTTATCAGCGAGCAACTCACCACTCCGGCACTGTCCTGTAACGTATCTTCAACGGATGATATTACCCTGCCGGGGATCAGCATTTATGCGGACGATAAAGCCATCCAGGATGCCAGACAATCCCCCAGCCCTGCAGCGCGTTCACGGATGCTTAAACAGCGTGACATGGTTAAAGGGGGCGAGAAGAAATGAATGCCGGAACCATTACTCAGGAAGCTCTCAACGATTACCGCTCGGCGATAAAAAGCTGGCTGACACTACGTAATACGCAAAGTACCTACCAGCTTCGTCTGGCGGCTCTGCTGAATACTGAAGAAAAACCGGCAGCATATGCCAGCCAGCTTGAGGAGCTTCGTGAGCGTCTTGCTGTCCTCGAATGGCAGATTAACTGTGCTGCACGGGATGGTCTTTATGCTCACCAGATTGTGCTGGAGAGTTGTGTTACAAGCGCAACGGAAAACTTCATGAGCGAGCATGGTGATGCACTCACTGACGCACTGGCTCCTTTTCTTTGCGCTCCATACGGGCTTGAGGCGGCAATGAAAATATTACGAACCGCTGTAGCCCGACAAACGGAAGTGCGTACTCCGGTAATTTCAGCAGCATACAAGAGCATTATCGACGAAACCGGATTAACGGTGGATGCATCAATGTACGCTGATGCTTCAACCAGTTTCACCCCGGCACAACATAAAGTTTTCCTGGCCCGCCTTAACCGACTTAATGAAAAAGGAGGGTACTGATATGGCCCTGAAGTGTCCTGAATGTGGGACGGTCGCTCACGCCAGAACCAGCGCCTATGAAGCTCCATCGGTTAAACGCTCATGGTATCAGTGCCAGAATCTGGAATGTTCCTGCACATTTACCGCTCTGGAAAGCGTGGATACGATAATTATGAAGCCTTGGCGCAATGAACAGGAATCAGACAAAGAACAAATGCCAGAAAAACAACAGCAAACTCTCAACCGCTATGGCTCCGCGTCAAAGCTGTCAAGCCGTCAGCTAATTCCTGTCTGATTAGCAAAATACGCCCACGTAGTCCCGGTCCAGTACCGGGATTTTTTACGCCTTTTCCCTGGCTGGCCTGAAGGCGTATGAGTGCATATCTATAGCGCATGAAAACGCATGAGTCTCATGCGCCATTTTTGACGCGAAAGCCCTTGTGTGGTGGCTTCTGAGACGATTTACGGGGTGCATGAAAACCAGTCTGTTAAGCGAAGCGGGCAGGCGGGCGGGGCAGCGCACGCTGTGTATGGTCAAAGTAACTTTTAACTTTCAATGAGTACCTGATTGAAAGAATCGTTTATCACGTTAAAGCGATAACAATGATTTTAAGCAGCGAGTGTGGTGTAAGTATCATTGTCGAGTAAAAATGTTGCAAGCTATTGAAATAAGTATATATTGCAAATGATGAGGAAAATAAAATATGCAAGGACCTACTCATGGATGCACTGCATGTCGCGCTTGAAAATCTGATTAGAGATGATGGTCAAACACTAAATAGTTATTTTAGTGAAGTTAAAGTTAATTCATTGATTGAAAATACAAATGCAACTTGTCATTTTCATTGCCTTAATCTTGATGGCAATGGACGTCCTCGGGTAGACGCGTTAATCCAATTCTTGAACGATAAAGTAGTTGATTATGCTATTCCAAGGAAAAAAATCAATGAGGCAGTGCAATATTTTAATGAAACACAATCAACAGCGAAAATAACAAAATTAGCAAATCAAGCAAAAAAATTATTTACTAGGCTTGCAAATAGTGGCGAAGGCGGTGAATTTATTCTTTTTTTATTTGCAGAGCAATTCCTTAGATTTCCACAAATTATTTGCAAAATGAGCCTGAAAACGAGTTCTCAAATGCATTACCATGGTGCAGATGGAATACATATAGGCGTAGATAAAGATAATAAAAAATTATGTTTATACTGGGGCGAGTCTAAACTCTATTCCAATCTGAGCAAAGGTATTTCTGAGTGTATGGATAGTATAGCTCCATTACTTCAAAGTTCTATGGGAATAGAAGGCGCTGAGACACGTGATATGCAGTTGCTGGAGTCGCACTTAAATGTTGATGATATAGAACTAGAACAAGCGTTGAAAAGATTCTTAGATCCTGATAGCCCGGATTTTAATAAATTGGAATACAGAGGAATATGCTTAGTTGGGTTTGATCTTAAAGATTATCCACAAGGGCCCAGTTCAATTGATATCAGTGAACTAGTTGCTTTGATTAATACTAAAGTCGGGAAATGGTCAACTAGTGTGCAAGGTGGTATAGTTAATAAAAAACTTGATCGCTTTGCTATGCATGTTTTTATTCTTCCTTTTCCTTCAGTAAAAGCATTTAGGGCTAGTTTAATTAAAGCATTGGAGAGTTGAAATGTCGTTGCGAGATTTATCTGGGTGGTTGATTAAGAATCAAGGATTCTTAAGAAAATATCAGGCATTAGTCGCTAACTCGATAAAAGATCAATTTCCAGAGTTAAAATCAGATGTAATCCCACAGATTAGTTCTGAGGATGTCGGCTATCTTTTAACATGTGCTAGTTCTTTGGCTTTCTCAAGTGATGAGAAATGCCAAGATGCAGCCTTAAGGATTGCACAGTATTGCTTATTGAATGAAAAAAGTGAAGCAAGAAAAGATAGTGCTGCATTAATTCTTGATTCATTATCTAATAATCCAGCAATACAACTTGCTGAAAATAGGGGGTATCTTAACCCTGATTTCGAAGAAAGATTACCCTTAAAGGCTCAGTTAGAACTAACTAAAAGAAAAATTCTATATACAATTGAAATAGATGCTGATAAGCATATTTATGCTAATAGGTTTCAATCAGAGTTTTGGGATGCGGTACAAGAAAACTCATGGGTTAGTGTCTCTGCTCCTACCTCTGTAGGAAAATCATTTATCCTGGAATCTTGGGTGGAGCAGTTTGTAAAAAGAAATAAGAATTGCTTAGTTATTTATATCGTACCAACAAGGGCATTGATTTCAGAAGTATATTCTGAGTTGCAAAAACGTTTGGATCCTAATTTAACAAATATAGTTAATATTCAGACACTACCATTGAGTAATGTATACCAGAGCGAAAAATCTAATGTCTTCATATTTACACAGGAAAGATTAAATTTATTCTACAATCATTTCTCACAAATTCCAAAGATAGACGTCTTAGTTGTTGATGAAGCACACAAGATCGGTGATGGTGGAAGAGGTGTTATTCTTCAACATGTAATTGAACTGACTTGTCTAAATAACCCTGATTCAAAAGTTATCTTTGCAAGTCCTTTCACCTTAAATCCTGAAATATTGCTCAGTGATGCTCCAATATTAAAAAACAAAAGAACTATAAAAAGTGACTATGTTACAGTTAATCAAAATTTAATATGGGTAGAACAAAAACCACGCAAGACCAAAGATTGGTTGATGTATTATTTTGCAAACGGTGAAAAACGCGAGTTAGGAAACTTTTCTTTAGAAAATGCACCATCTCCTGAAAGTAAAAGATTGCCTTTTGTAGCTCTTTGTTTAGGTAAGGGGGCTTCTGGTAACGTAGTTTACGTAAATGGAGCCGCTGAAGCAGAATCTACTTCCAAGCTAATATCTGCAAGTATAGAAAATGAGACTGAGGATGAAGAAATTTTAGCTCTCGTTGAGCTTAGTGAGACAATTATACATAAAAATTTCGCATTAAATCGCACTCTAAAAAAGAGAGTCGCTTTTCATTATGGCAACATGCCTTTAATAATAAAGGGCGAGATTGAACGATTGTTTAGTAAAGGTAAGATTGATTTTTTAATTTGTACCTCAACTTTAGTTGAGGGCGTAAACATGGCTTGTAAAAATATTTTTATAAGAGGCCCTAAAAAGGGTAATTCAACCCCGATGCGAGAAGAGGATTTTTGGAATCTTGCTGGCAGAGCTGGTCGTTGGGGAAAAGAATTCCAAGGTAATGTCATCTGCATCGATAGCGACAATGAAAAAATTTGGAATGGAGAGCCTCCAAAAACCAAAAAAAATATATTTATAACTCGCGCCACGGATGCTATTTCCCATGACATGGATAAGTTGGTTTCCTATATTTTTTCAGAGCATCATTTTGGTATGTCTGAGCGGAATCCTAATCTCCAGAGTCTATTTAGTTATTTATGTTCATCATTTTATTTTTATAATGGCTTGGATAATAATCCTTACATGGAAAAGTACAATATAAAAAATATCGATGTTTTAAATGAAGCAATATTTGATGTTTTTGATTCTTTAACTTTTCCACACGAATTGGTTGTGCGGCATCCTGGTATAAGCCCGCTTTTAATGCAAAACCTTTGGGATAGATTTTCGCGGGATACAAACAAACCTGTAGAGAGATTACTGCTTTCTGAACCTGGTAGTAATGATGCGTTAGATTCATATGTATCCGCATTCTCTAGAATTAGTGATACTCTGAGTAAGAAGCTAGGTTATAATTCAAAAGGAGCTTACGTACAGGCCTTGTTAGTTTCCAAGTGGATGAAAGGTTATCCCCTAGCAAGATTGATCTCGGATAGAATAAGATATAACAAAAAGAAAAATATTGTTTTCAAAGAAGCGACTTTAATACGAGGGGTTATGAAGGATGTTGAAGAGATCGCTCGCTATCAAGCTCCAAGGCTTTTAGGATGTTATAATGATTTATTAAAAAGCTTTTATCTTTCGATAGATCGCACAGACTTAGCAAAAGATGTTGAAGATATCGGTGTTTATTTAGAACTGGGTGTAAGTTTAAAAACTCAGATTTCACTAATAGGGCTTGGCTTTTCAAGAACTGCTGCTGTAATGATTTCAGAGCTTATTCCTAATGATAGTTTAGATGAGGAAGAATGCATTAATTGGATTAAGGACAATAAAGTTGACATGGAAGAACTGCCACAATTAGTTCAAAACGAAATACATAATATATTTCGTAACTTTTGGGTACAATAGTCTTATTTAGACGATTTTTTAAACAATCAATAGAGAAGTTTTTGAATTTTATCATTCTTCCAGTAACAAAAACTTCTCTTTTATAACACCGCTCAGGCTATTCCAGAATAGGCTTTGCTTACTTCACTATGCCTTGTGCCGCAATGCCTCAAAATAACAAGGCCATGTTGCAGTAACGCCTCACTACGTTCAGGTTCAAACCATTTCCCGTTAAATTTTCCTCCGTGAAAAAGATTGTTTCTTACACGGCGGATTAACAAAAAAAGAAATTTTGCTAAATCTTTTTCTTGTGGTAAAGAATCATCCCAAACTAAAGAGTCATCTTCTATGATTTGTTTTTTGGGTGGGTGTTCTTTAAAGTAGGTGATAGCAGCAATTAGCTCTGGATCAGTTGTGTTATTTATGATTTCAGAAACTTGCTTTGCATACTCATCCCAGTTCGCTTTAGCATCTTTTATTTTATGATGAAGTCCACATGCCTTAAGGCAATATTCATAACGTGAAAACTCTCTAAAGAATTCATAACATAAATTATCTAGATTATTCTCCATGAACTATATCTCCATGTATAACAAGTTAACTAATATTGATTGCGCTCGTACACTTTTTGGCCCCACCAATTCATAAGTCCTATTCGTTGCTCAAGGTAAGTTGAACGATTATATGCTCTGCGCACTTCATTTTTATCACTATGTGCAAGAGCAGCCTCAATTACATCTGCATTAAAACCCGCTTCATTTAATGCGGTGCTGGCAATTGAACGCAATCCATGAGCAACCAATCTACCACCAAATCCAATCCTTTTTAAAGCAGCATTTGCCGTCTGGCTATTCATTGGTTGCTTTGGGTCATTCCGACTCGGGAAAACATGTTCACGATGGGCACTGATTAGCTTCATCACATCAAGAATCTCTAATGCCTGAGGAGATAGAGGGACTATGTGTTCCCGCTTAGCCTTCATTCGTTCAGCTGGGATAGTCCAGAGCTTTGCATCGAGATCGAGCTCAGCCCACCTAGCACCGGAAGCCTCAGAAGGACGAACTAGAGTCAGGAGTTGCCACTCAATGAGGCAGCGAGTCGGAACAGACAAATTTGACATGACGAGAGAACGCATCAGCATAGGCAATTCTTCTGGGCGCAACGTAGGCATATTTTGTTTTTTTGGCTTCTCAAAGGCCATTCCAATGCCTGATGCTGGATTGGCATCAATAAGACCAGTATTTACGGCATAAATCATTATCTCGTTAACACGCTGCACCAACCGGCGCACCGTCTCCAGCGCCCCACGAGCTTTGATCGGTTCAAGGGCTTCAACCAGTGTTCGGGCTTTGATTTGCTGGACAGGGATCTCCCCGATGGTGGGGAATACGTCTTTTTCCAGTGAACGCCATATATCTTTAGCGTAATCATGGGTAACGCTTTTGCTTTTGAGCTGGAACCAGTTAGCGGCGACCGTCGAAAAAATACTGTCCAGAGCGATTTGCTGCTGTTCCTCTGCAACTTCAGCTTGAATTTGCGGGTCGATTCCGTTGGCTAATAGGGCAAGGTAATCTGCTCTTAACCCTCGGGCATCAGCAAGAGAAAGGGCAGGAAAAGCACCAAGTCCCATCATAGTCCGCTGTTTTGTTGCTGGGCGTTGATAGCGAAAGCGCCAGAGTTTCTTGCCGCTAGTTTTCACTATCAGGAAAAGCCCATCGCCATCATGCAGCGTTAGATCCTTCTCTAACGCTTTCGCGCGCAGAACTTCGGTGTTGGTCAGGGGGCGTGTTGTCCGTGCCACTGTGGCCGCTCCTTCATGAATTGGTATACGCTTTTAGGTATACATCCTACCGTATACCGAAACGTATACCAATAATCATCGGATTTAGCCGGATGTTCTCGGACAACGACAAACACAAAAAAGCCCGCAGGGCTTGTGCCATGCGGGCTTTCTGTACTTCACCGGACGTATCCGGATCATTATTTGGTGGAGCTGGCGGGAGTTGAACCCGCGTCCGAAATTCCTACATCCTCGGTACTACATGCTTAGTCAGTCTTTACATTCGCCTGGCACCTGCGGATTGACACGCCACTACCAGACTAGCCTGATTAGTTTTAACGCTTCAACCCCAGGCAGGGCATCCACGCGATCTCTTTTGGGTTTGACCTCTCTTTGATCCCCGTCTTAAGAGCGGAAGCTAGGGAGAGAGGGCTCAGAGCAGGTTATTAAGCTGCTAAAGCGTAGTTTTCGTCGTTTGCGACTATTTTTTGCGGCTTTTTACGAGGCCAACCGCCCCTCGGCATGCACCTTGGGTTTCGCAAATCCCGTCGAATCCAGAATCAGCCCCAATGTGTTAAGACAAGTATAACAGACTTGTGACAGCCCTTGCCACCCCCAATCATCAGGCATTTACCGCTCGCGCAGCGCTTCTTTGGCTCGGTTGAACGGTTTGATTAAATAGTCGACGATGCTTTTTTCACCTGTTTTTATATCCACTGTCGCGATCATGCCCGGTACGATGGAAAAACGGCGTCCCAGCTTGTTTTGCAGATAGTCCTGATGGGTACGAATGAAAACGCGGTAGTAGAAGATTTCCGGCTTCACTTTGTCCTGAATGGTATCCGGCGAAATGGTTTCGACAACACCTTCCAGTCCGCCGTAAATGGCGTAATCGTAGGCGGTGATTTTCACCAGCGCGCGCTGGCCGGGGTGGATAAAAGCGATGTCGCGCGGCGACAGACGCGTTTCAATCAGCAGATGATCGTCAACCGGTACGATCTCCATCATCTCGCCGTTTGGCGGGATCACGCCGCCGATGGTCGTGACCTGAATGTTCTTCACTATGCCGCGAACCGGTGAGCGAACGGTCAGGCGGGTCACCGAATCTTCGCGTCCCTTAATGATGGCGGAGAGCATTGCCACTTCGGCGTTGGCTTTAGACAGCGCCTCGCGCGCCTGGACGTAATATTGCGAGCGCAAATCCGTGAGCTTCAGACCAATATCGCTTTTTTGCCGTTGCAAACGCAGCACCTCGACGTGGCTGGCGGCGCCGCTTTTTGCCAGCCGCTCGGTGATCGCCAGCTCTTTATTCACCAGCGCCAGCGCCTCGTTCAGTTCGGATTGCGCGTCGGCGAGTTGCGCGCGGCGACTGGTGTAAAGCCGCGTTTCCGAGGCGACCAGATCCGGCCAGGCGTTCAGTTCGTCAGAGAAGACCAGCGGCTTGTCGCTAACCTCAGCCGTCAGGCGCTGACTGGAGGCCAGCGAGGCGCGATAGCGGGCGGCGCTTTCGCCGACGTTAGACTCCGAGCGCGTCGGGTCCAGTCGCGCCAGTACCTGTCCCGCCTGGACCTGATCGCCTTCATGCACCATCAGTTCTGCGAGGATCCCCCCGTCGAGCGACTGCAATACCTGCTCGCGCGAACTGGGGATCACCTTGCCGGTGCCCGTCGAGACCTCATCAAGAATGCCGAACCACGCCCACACCGCGAGGATCAGACACAAGATCCCGGTAAGCCAGATGATGCGGCTGGCACCTGAGAATTCTCGCTCGCGGCTGTCGTCGAGCGCGTCGTGGGTCGCGTCAGGCTGACTGGTTTTCATTTTTCCACTCCCGTGTGTTGGCCTGCGCGGCCATTCGACTTTGTCCCAGCGCCTGCGCTTTCGGCGCGTCCATCACCAGTTGCCCCTCTTTAAGCACCACCACCCGTTCGACCAGCTCCAGTACCGGTACGCGATGGGTGGCGACGATCAGAGTGCGGTTGCCGAGCCACTGTCCCAGTCGTTGAATAAACTCGCGTTCGGAATGCTCATCCAGCGAGGCGGTGGGCTCATCGAGCAGGACGATATTGGGGGCGCGCAGCAGCATGCGGGCGAGCATGATGGACTGTCGCTGACCGCCGGATAACCCGCTGCCGCCTTCCATAATCGGATGATCGAGCCCTTTCGGCAGCCGTTTCACGAAGTTGGCCGCACCGCAAATCTCCAGCACGGTAAATATCTCGTCGTCGCTGGCATGCGGGGCGCCGAGCGTCAGGTTCTCGCGCAGGGTGCCAAAAAACAGGCGCGCGTTCTGGCTCAGTAGACCGACGTTGCGGCGCAAATCGGCCATATCGATGTGCGGTAGGCTGAGGTTATCGAGACGGGCGTCGCCCTCGACCAGATCCACGCCGCCTGCCAGCGCCTGCAACAGCGTGGATTTGCCCGCGCCGTTGCGCCCGAGCACTGCGATGCGTTCGCCGGCGGCGATCTCCAGTCGGTTAATGCGCAGTGGCACCCGCTGGTCTTCACTGTGATAGCGAAACTGTGCGTTCTCGAACAGATAATGACCGTGAAAGATCTCCTGATGCACCCGCGTTTCGTCACGCTGGGTCTCGGTGGGAAGTTCCATAATGCTGTCCAGCCCCTTTTTAGCGGCTTTCACCTGCTGCCAGCGTGCCAGCACGCCGCACAGATTACCCATCGGGGCGATCATCCTTGAGCCAAGCATGGAGGCAGCAACCACCGAGCCGGTCGTCAGCGTGCCTTCAATCACCAGCGGAGCGCCAAACATCACCATTGCCGCATAAACCAGCCCCTGGACGGTCACCCCCCAGTTGATTAGCCCTTGCGACAGTTCGCGGGTGCGCAGTCCGGACTCGGCGGTGATGCGGATATAGCTGTTCCACTGTTGCAGAAACCGGTTCTCCGCCTGCATCAGCTTGATGTCCTCCAGCCCCTGAACGCTTTCGACCAGCACGGCGTTACGCAGCGTGGCCTCGTGCGCTGACTGATTCGCCAGCTCCGCGAGCTTTTTTTGCAACAGTAGACCGGGAAGGATCATCAGCAGCGCGGCGACCGGGGCGATCCAGGCGAGCGGCGGGGCGATGATCGCCAGCACCACGATGAACAGGAAAAAGAAGGGCAGATCCACAATGGTGGAGATCGTGGAAGAGGTCACCATCTCGCGGATCTGTTCCAGCTCGCGTAGCTGCGAAATAAAGCTGCCGGTGGAGCGAGGGATCGCGCTATTACGCAGGCGCAGAGCGTGGCTGAACACGCGATCCGACACCCGCATATCGGCGCGCTTACCCAACAGATCCATCACATGACCACGGGCGAGTCGCAGCAGAAAACCAAACAACATGGCGATCAAAACGCCGACGGCGAGGACATACAGCGACGGCCACGATTGCGCGGGGATCACCCGGTCATACACCTGCATCGAGAAGACGATCCCGGAAAGCGACAGGATGTTGATCAGCAATGCTGCCAGCATCACCGGGCCGTAAGGATGTAGATCTTTCAGCACCAGGCTTTTCAGCCAGTCGGGTTTGAAACGCGAGATATAGGTATCCACCCGGCGGTCTTTCACGACGGAAAGCGGACGTAACGCGATAATGAAACGGACCGTCGGCAGCAGGTCACGCAGGGCGATCCGGTTGCGCTGGAGTTCGCCGTTGATAAAACAGACGTCAAGCTGGTCTTCGCCGTCGAACTGTTCAACCAGTACCAGTTCACCCTCCTGGAGCTGGATCACCACCGGCAGACGCCAGCGGGTGAGCGACTGTTCGCTGGGAGCCAGCGGCTGAAAAGAGAGTCCGGCCTGGCGGGCCAGTTGGCTGAGCGCCTGCGGCATCGGTTTATCCTGGAACCACGGGGCGCTGGCCTGTAACGCGCCGGGAGAACAGGCAATACGATAATGGGTGGCGATATGGCTCATTGCCCGCGCCCAGTTGGCCAGCGCCGGTGCGGTGATGCGCTCGTCGCCAGGAATGTCGGCGTGAGTCATGGCTGAATCTCCACTGACTGAATGGTGCGGTTTTCCAGACCAAAGGCCTGGCGCATCTGACCGGTGTTGTACAGGCAGTTAAGCTGCAGTTGATGCAACTGACTCTCTGTCTGTAACTGTGCGAAGCGCGCCTGATAGACCTCCTGTTCAGCGTTAAGCACATCGAGAAGCGGTCGGGAACCAAGGTCGAGATACTGTTGCTGGTACAGCTCGCGCGTCCGTTCACTCAACGTCTCCTGACGCTTCTGGATCTGCAAGGAGGTCACCAGGTTCATCGCTTCACTGCGATCCGCAAGCAGCTTCTTGCGAACGTCCAGCCGGGTGCGCTGGATGGCTGACTGGGCGGATTCCACCGCGTGGCTGGCGGCGTTGCGCCGGGCGGTTAAGCCGCCGCCCTGATAAATGGGCATCTCCACTTTGACCCACGCCGAATACTGAGTGCGGTCAACGGACTCATGCCCGGCATAATTATCATTGAGATAGTGGCGAACCTCCGGCTCCAGCGAAACCGTCGGCGTCATCTGCGCGTTGGCGTAGTCGAGATTAGCCTGGGCGACGTTGGCCTGCGCCCAGGCGGCAAGAACGGCGGGTACCAGCTTGTCATCCGGCTTTGCCCGTTCGCAACTGCGGCCCAGCTTTTGCGGGAAGTCGTTGCTGATGGTGTTAAGGTTTTTCCAGCCCAGCCAGGTCATGAGCGTCGCCTGAGAGCTCTCAAGATTGGCCTGATACTGTACGAGTTGGGAGCGGGCGCCCTCAATGCGCGCATCGGTCTGCACCACGTCCGACAGCGAGCTGGCGCCTTCATCGTTGCGCTGATTCGCCAGCCTGCCAATGGCGCTCAGGGCATCCAGTTGCTCCTTTGCCACCGCCACCATCTGCTGCCAGGTCTGCACCTGTACAATAGCGGTTGCCGTTTCATGGCTGACGGTATCAATGCTGAGCAGCACGTTGGCCTGCTCCTGCGCCACGCCGGCGTTTTCTGCCCGCACCTGGCTTGCGACTTTTCCAAAGTCATAGAGCATTTGCGACAGTGACAGTACCAGCGACGGGCTGAATCCGCTGTCGGAATAGCTGTTGGTATAGCCGTTATTCATCCCGGCGTTAACCTGCGGATAGTATTTGGCTTTTGCAACATCGACCTGCTGAATTTGGGCATACAGTTTACCGACCACTTCCGCGATCGATGGATGCCAGGTGACAGCGCGATTGACCGCCTGAGAGAGGGTCAGTTCACCGGGCGCGGCGCTGTCGCCGCTTTGCGGCATCGGGCCATCAAGCGCGGGCAGTTCCTGCTGTTCAACCCACTGCTGCGGGGCGATGCGGGGCATTTCCACGGCAGCGATAGCGGGCGCAGCGCACAGATTGCCCGCCAGCCACCAGAAAGTAAGCTGTCGTTTTCCCATTTTCTTCCCTAATTGAGCGTTGTTTTTTGCCCCGGGCGAGCGTGCGCCCGGGGTCGTTGTGTTGTCGTGCTACTGGCCTTTATCAGGTCACAATATGGTTTTGTTCGATAAGCTCCGTCAGCGTGGTTTGTACATTCTCCAGGGTTACCAGTTGCGTGGAGTGGTAAGTGCTGCCCGCCCCGTCACGGTCAATAGAGAGAGTGGTATTGCCGCCGCTGGTGCTGACGCTGAGATAGTTGCCCAGCGAGGCGGTTTGCCCGTTCCAGCCCACCAGCAAATCGCCGATGTCAATTTTGTCGCCCTGCGCCAGCGAGAAGTTTCTCCATGTGTCAGTCCCGTTGCCGCCCGTGGCATCGCTGGCGTTGAGCAGGTTGTAGATCAGCGTGTCGCCATATACCGATCCCACCAGCACGTCGCTTTGCGCGGTACTGCTCACCTGCGGGGCGATATCCACCGTCAGCGTGGCGGTATCGGTATGACCGTGGGTGTCATTGAGCGTGTAAGTGAATGTCTCCTTCGTGGTGATGGACGAGAGCGCCACACCGTTGTTGAGCGTGTAGGTGTACGAACCGTCGGTGCGAATTTGCAGAGAACCGTAGTGGCCCTGAATGGTTGTAGTGGCGCTGGAGTAAGGATCCAGCGTGGCGGTACTGCCGTTGTAACCGGTAATGGTCAGGCGCGTATCGACGGTATTCAACTGGTCCATCGCACCGCCGGAGTCGCTGCCGTCAAAGATATTGCCGCTGACGGTGTGCGTGCCGGAGGTTTCGAAGTTATCCAGATCGACCGTCGTCCCGGTGATTTTCGGCGTAATGGTCGCTGCGCCCGCCAGGGTGTTATTGCCGGTGAAATTCAGCGTGTAGGTGCCGCCATCCAGCTCCAGCCCGCTCAGATTGACGGTCACGGTGGCGCCGCCGAGCGTGATATTGGCGACCGGCACGGTACCGGAGCGAACGACCACGCCGTTTTCCAGTATTGACCAGCTAATGGTCAGATTGCCCAGCGTCACCAGCGTCGAGACATCAAAGACGATGGACGCGCCTTTCAGAATGGTGCCTGCCGCGACGTCAAAGGTTCCGCTGCCGCTACCGGTTCTGCCAAGGACTCCCCAACTGGCACTCCCGACGGTGGAATCCAGATAACTCGTGGTGTCCTGTACGGACGGGGCCAACAGGGTATCGCTGACATCGTTCACGGCATCCAGCGGACGGGCAGTCGGCTGGATATTGAGCGAGGCGGTATCGGTATCCCCGTTTGGCGCTTTCACCGTGTAGATGAAGCTGTCCGGTGTTTTGGTGCCGTCCGCACCTACGCCGCTTTTCAGGGTGTAGGTGTAGTTCCCTTTCGCATCAATGGTTAACGTGCCGTAGGTGCCGACAATAGTCGTCGGGCCGGTAGCGGCAACCGCCACACCGTTTACCTGGGTGACCAGCGTGCCGGCGGGGGCGATATCATCGCTCAACACATTGCCCTGGGTGCTGGTGGTCAGGCTGTCAACGCTGTAAACATGATCCTCCAGCACGTTCAGGGTATAGCCGGTCAACGCCGTGACGCCAAATGCCGGGTTCAGCAGGAACAGGTATTCGCCGCCCGGCAGATTCAGCGTCAGCTTGTCGGACTGACCGCCCAGCAGCGGTGCGTTCAGCCAGTTTTTCTCCACTTGCCACTGTTCAAATTTCTGGGTGACGTCGTTGAAGCGATAGATGTACAGATCGAAACTGGACGCCACCGCCACGCCGCCAATGGAGGATTGCAGCGTCATGGTGCGCGTAGAACCCTGCTCAACGTCGAAAATAATCGGGTTGCTCAGTTTGTCCAGTACGCCCAGATCCAGCACGTTGCCCAGACTGACGTTCACCACCGTAAAGCCGCCCTGCGAGGACGCCCCGTTGTTGATCGCCTCCACATGCGTGTCATAGGGCAGGGTGGAGACGTTATCGACGGCGGTTACGCTGCTGACCGGAGCGTCATTGCCCAGAGTAATCACCAGCTTCGCCGAGGCGCTGTTGCCGCCGCCGTTGATGGTGTAGGTGAAGCTCTCCGTGCGGCCAATCACTGAGGCCGGACTGTTCGGGTTCAGCGCATAGCTGTAGCTACCGTCCTGATTAATCGTCAGCGTGCCATAGACGCCCTGAATGACGTTACTGCCAGCGTTAAGCGTAAAGACTTGTCCGTTGGCGTTAGTGACTGTGGTGACAAGAGTATCCTGCGGCGCGCTGTCGTTATTCAGCACGTTGCCAGTCTGCGGCGTAGTGGTAGTGATGGTACCGGCACTGGTCTCTTCGACGCTGACGTTCAGTGCGGTATAAGAGCCGGTTGCCAGCAGCGCGGTGTTATAGGTCAGAACCCGATAAGTACCGCCCTCCAGTCCGGACACGTTCACCGTGACGCCGCTGCTGCCGAGCGTCAGTAAATTGGCAAACTGTGCCTGCGCGGTGTCGATGACCGTGGTCCACGAGTTAGTCGCGGCATCATATTTCTGGATCGCCACCTCCTGCGTATTCAGCAACGAGAGCACAACCCCGGTAGCGCTGGCGTCTATCACCAGACTGGCGCTGCCGCCGTCCTGAATGGTGAACTCCACGGCTGCCGTATCGTTACCTAACACGTTCGCCACGTTGCCCAGCGCGCCAACCAGCAGCAAACCATAGTCGCTCAGTTGCTCGGTTGTGACGGTGGCACTGGAGGTTAACTCCAGATTTTCAACGTTATCGCTGGCCGAGATGGGCAGCGTTGGCGCGGTGACCTGCGTCGGGGTCGAGGCGTTGCCGACGGCGTCCGTGGCGCTGACGCTGATGTTCTCGCCGCTGGTCTGTTTGCGATCGAAGGTATAGGTGTAATTGCCGCTGCTGTTGGCGGTCGTGGTCACCGTTAAGCCCGTGCTAAGCGTGATGCTCACCGTACTGCCCGCTTCAGCGGTGCCGCTGATGCTGGCGCCGTCGGCGCTCACGGTGCCCGTTAGCGCGGCCGTGACCGTATCCACCGTGACGGTATAACCGGATGACAGCGTACTGGTGCCGTTGGTGTTAGTGGCTGTGGCGGTGAGGATGTGCGTTCCGTCGGCGATGTTGGCCTGCGGGGTCAGCGACCAGTTACCTTGCGCATCCACGCTGGTGCTGCCAATAGAAACGCCGTCGCTGTACACCGTGATGGTGGAGAACGGCTGACCCGTCCCGTTTAACAACGGTCTGGCGTCATTGGTGCCCTGACCGTTGGCCACCAGGCCGGTGATAGAGCCCACATCGTCCGTCAACGAGGCGATCACCGGGGCACCAGGCAGACCACTGAACGGCGCAATGACGCTGCCGGAGGTCCCGGTATTACCCGCTTTGTCCTGGGCGACTACCTGCAACGTCTCTCCACCGACCTGCGCAGGGGTAATCAGAATGTTAAAGCTGCCAGTGGTGCCGTCCGCAACGCCGGTACCCAGCACCGTGCCATTGCTGCTGGTGATAGTGACCGTGCTGCCGGCCTCTGCCGTACCGGTGACGTGACTGCCGTTGGTGACCACCGCCAGATTGGTCGGCGTGCCGGGCGGCGTGGTATCCACCACGATGGTCGATGTCGCCGACGATGCGCTGACATTGCCCGCGGCGTCGGTGGCTTTGGCGGTAAAGGTATGCGCACCCTCCGTCAGTGCGGTGGTAGGCGTAAAGCTCCACGCGCCGTTGGCATCCGCCTGAATCGGGGTTGGCGTGAGTAACGTTGCGCCGTCATAGAGTGTGATGAATGCGCCCGGCTCGCTGGTGCCACGCAGCTCTGGCAGGGTGTCATTGGTGCTTTGTCCGCTGCCGACGGGACCGATGATATTGCTGACATCATCAAGAATGGTGGTAATCACCGGCGCGGTTGGCGCCAGCGTATCCACCGTGACGGCGAAACTGGCCGCCGGACCGACGTTGCCCGCGGCGTCAGTCGCGGTCACAGCAAGGGTATGCGCGCCGTTAGTCAGGGCGGTGGTTGGTGTGAAGGTCCAGTTGCCGTCCGTACCGACAACGAGGCTGCCAATGACCGTGCCGTTATCGGTAAAGGTTAGCGTGGTGCCAGGCTCTGCCGTGCCGTTAAGCGTTGGGCGAGTGTCATTGGTGCTCTGATTGGGCGACAGATTGCCGGTTTGCGGCGCGCTGTCATCGACCACAGAAGTGATTACCGGTGCCAGCGGTGCGGCGGTATCTATCGTGACGGTGAAACTGGCAGAAGGACCGACGTTACCGGCGGCATCCGTTGCGGTGAAGGTTAACGGATGATTCCCCTGGCCCAGATCGCTGGTGGGGGTAAAGGTCCAGCTCCCGTTCGCCTCAACCGTCACGCTGGCGAGGGGAACGCCGTTGTCCGCGATGCTGATTGTGGTCCCCGGTTCACCGGTGCCGGTGAAAACAGGACGCGCATCGTTGGTGGTTTGACCGCTGCTCAGACTGCCGGTGACTGGGCCAACGTCATCCTGCACATTACTGATTATTGGCGCGCCGGGCGAAACGGTATCGACCGTCAGCGTAAAATTCGCTGATGCCGGGCCGGTATTGCCCGCGCTGTCGGTGGCGGTGACCCTCAGCGAGTGGCCCCCCTGGGACAATCCGTCCGGTCGGTAGCTCCAGCTCCCGCCTTCGGTCACGGTGGCGGTGCCAAGCAGAACGTTGCCATCGTAGACGTTAATGGTGCTACCGGGTTCACCGGTTCCGGTCATGATCGGGCGGGTATCATTGGTGCTTTGCCCGCTGGTGAGCGCACCGGTTCCTGGCGTCACGTTATCGGTGACGCTGACGATGGTGGGAGCCGGAGGGGCAACCGTATCGACGACCACAGTAAAGGTAGCGCCAGGGCTGACGTTACCGGCCGCGTCTGTGGCGGTTACGTTGAACGTGTGTGAGCCATTGCCCAGCGCGGTGGTGGGCGTAAAGGTCCATGCGCCTGTACCGTTGGCCTGCACGGAGCCTAGCAGCGTGGTGCCGTCAAAAATGCTGACGGTGCTGTTCGCTTCGGCGGTTCCGGTCAGCGTTGGCCGCGTGTCGTTGGCGCTTTGTCCGTTGTTCAGCGAACCACTATTCGGGGCGACATCATCACTGACGGAACTGATGACAGGAGCCGATGGCGCCTGTGTGTCCACGGTCAGAGTGAACGCGGCGGACGGGCCTTCGTTGCCTGCCGCGTCTGTGGCCGTGACGGTCAGATTGTGTGGGCCGCTGCCTAATGGGGTATCCGGTGAGAGCGACCAGCTTCCATCGGTGCCCACCACCACGCTGCCCACGGCGAGTCCGCCGTCATACAGCGTAACAGTGGCGCCCGGCTCCGCCGTTCCCTGGAAGGTTGGCTGAGTATCATTGGTGCTTTGTCCGTTCGCCAGTACGCCGGTTGACGGGGTGGTGTCATCGGTGACGCTTTGAATCACCGGTACCCGTGGCGCGGTGGTATCGACGTTCACCGTGTACGCGGTGGAAGGCGCGCTGACGTTACCCATCGCATCGGTGGCGGTGACGGTAATCGCATGTGAGCCTGTGGCAAGCGTCGGAGAGGTAAAACTCCAGCTACCGTTGGTGACCTGCGTGGTGCCGATTTTCACGCCATTGTCATAGAGGGTAATCGTACTGCCTTCTTCACCGCTGCCGGTAAAGGCGGGTGTGGTGTCATTGGTGCTGCCACCGTTACTGATGACGCCTGTTTGCGGCTCGCTGTTATCCGTGGCGCTGGTAAGGGTTGGCGCTACTGGCGGCGTGGTATCCACCACCACGACAAATGCTTCCGACGCGACGCTGGTATTCCCTGCCGCATCGGTGGCAGTGATGGTCAGATTGTGGCTGCCTTCCCCCAGACCGGTGGAAGGCGTAAAACTCCACGTGCCGTTGACGACCTGTACCTGACCGATTGGCGTATTGCCATCGTAAATCGTGATGGTTTCGCCGTTGGTGCCGCTGCCGCTCAGGGTGGGACGGGTATCGTTGGTCGTCTGCCCGCTGGTCAGTGTTCCCGTACCCGGGGCGACATCATCTGTCACGCTGCCAATCGACGGTTGTGCCGGTGGAGTGAGATCGACGGTGATGTTGACCAAGGCTGACGCTTTGCTGCCATCCACAGTATCGATAACCTCGAAGGTGTGCAGGCCTTCGGCTAACGTGGCGGTGGATGTCCAGTTCCAGTTGCCGTTCTCGTCAACCGGGACGTTTGACGCGACAACGATGCCGTCGACCAGAATATCGACGGTTGAGTTCGGTGTGGAAACGCCGCGCAGTCCCGGTTGCGTATCGTCAGTGGTTTGTCCGCTCTTCAGATCGCCCTGAATGGTGCCGGTGTCATCGACTATCGCGCTGATGACCGGCAGCCCGGTGCCGGAGCCGGTAAAGTTAGTGGGATCGCTGGTGTTACCGGCTGCATCCTGCGCCGTAGCGGTCAGCGAATTGACGCCCGTTTGCGCTGGTGTGACCTGAATCTGGAACGTGCCGTCCGTTGCCACGCCCGTACCAATCACATTGCCATCGGTATCGCGGATCGTCACCGTGCTGCCGGTTTCCGCCGTGCCGCTGACCGTCGCGCCATCGGCTGTGATCGTTACCTCCTCCGGGGACGCCGGTTTAGTCAGATCGACGTTCAGCGAGACGGAGGCAGAAGGCGTGCTGACGTTACCCGCCGGATCGATGGCCGTTGCCGTCAACGTGTAATTGCCTTCGGTGAGCGGCGAATCCGGGGTGATCGTCCAGTTTCCTGCGGAATCGACTTCAGCCGTGCCAATCACCGTGCTGCCATTCGACAGGGTGATGGTGCTGCCGGGTTCGCCGGTACCGCTAATGGGTAACCCGGGCTGATTGGTGACTGCCGGACTGCCCAGCGAGGTGATAAACGGCGCGTCGGGTGCCTGGGTATCAATGATGATGCCAGTCGCCTCCGACGGCTGACTGGTGTTACCTGCGGCATCTTTTGCCGTCACGCTAAAGTTGTAATGGCCTTCGACCAGGGCGCTATCCGGGGTAAAGCTCCAGACGCCATCAATGACCTCGGCAGTGCCAATCTCCACGCCGTTATTCAGAATGGTGACAATGCTACCCGTCTCGCCCGTCCCACTCAGCGTTGGGGTGGTATCGTTGGTTTGCGCTCCGGCGTTCAACGCCCCGTCATCATCGCTCACAGCCAGCGTTGGCGTGCCAGGCGCCTGGGTATCCACGCGAACAATGCGATCCGGCGAGGTGCTGCTGTTACCGGCGGGATCGGTCGCGGTGACCTTGATGATATGGTCGCCCTGCGCCAGCAGTGGCGACGGGACGCTCCAGTTCCCGGAATTGTCAATCACCAGCGATGGCAGCGCGACGCCATCCAGCGTGATAGTGATCGTGTCGCCTGGCGCACCACTTCCGCTCAGCAGCGGTCGCGTATCATCGGTGTACTGACCGTTATCGAGAGTGCCGGTCTGATTGCCGACTCGGTCAGTGACGGTCAGGTTGGGCACGGCGGGTGGGGTGGTATCTACCACAATGCCGATCGGCGCGGAGGGTTCACTGATATTGCCCGCCGGATCGGTGCTGGTGAGGGTAAAAACATGGTTGCCTTCATCAAGGGCATCCGACGTGTAGCTCCAGACGCCGTTAGTCACCGTGACGGTGGTAACCAGATCGCCATTGTCGTAAATGCTGATGATATCGCCATCTGTTCCCGTACCGCTCAGAACCGGCTGGGTTTCCCGGGTCGCCTGACCGTCGGTGAGTGGGCCATTTGCGCCATCCGTCAGTGTCAGCGCCGGAGTGTCGGGGGCGGTGGTATCCACCGTAATGGTTATCGGGGAGGATTTCTCGCTGGTGTTGCCCAGAGGATCGCTGGCGGTGACGCGCAGCGTATGGTCGCCTTCGCCCAGCGCGGGAGTCGGGGTAAAGCTCCAGCTCCCGTTTTCCGCAACTTTTGTCGTGCCAATGATCGCCGTTCCGTCATACACCGTAATGGTGTCTCCGGCGGTGCCGCTTCCACTTAACACCGGTTGCGTGGTGTCGGTCACGTCGTTGTCCGTCAGTTCACCTACGTTGCTGCCAGTGTTGTCAGTCAGGGTCACGATCGGAACGACTGGCGGCGTGGTATCGACGGTAATCGTGATGGGTGCAGAAGGTGTGCTGGTCTGGTTTTCCGCATCGGTCGCGGTGACGGTGAAGGTATGGTCGCCGTCGCCCAGCACCGGTGTGGTGAGCGTCCAGTTGCCGTTGCTGTCCACGGTGGTGGTTCCCGCAAGCGGGGTCCCTCCGTCCAGAATGGTGATGGTTGCGCCGGGTTCACCGGTACCGTTTAAGGTCAACGTGTTGTCGTCCGTGCGCTGGCTGTTACTCAGATTGCCTTTCTGCGCGCCGGCATCATCGATAATCGCACTGATGATGGGGGCGTCTGGCGCTGTGATATCCGGGGCCGTAACGTCAGTTGGCTGGCTGGTATTGCTCGCGGCGTCGGTGGCGGTGATGCTCAGCGTTTCACCGTTGGCCTGCGGCGGGTTAAGGGTGATCACCAGCGTTCCGCTCTCCGGTACCGGACCGGTTTCCGCCAGCGTATTGCCGTCACTGTCTTTAATTGTAATCGTACTGCCGGGTTCGGCGGTGGCGGTCAGGGTGGTGCCGTCTGTTGAAATAACCGCCGTAGGTGGCTGCGGCGCGGTGGTATCCGGCGCGGTAACGTTGGCTGGCGTGCTGTTCTGATTTGCCGGATCGGTCACTGTGGCAGTAAGCGTTTCACCATTGGTTTGCGGCGTGTCCAGCGTGACGGTGAAATTCCCCTCGCCGTCGGTTTGACCCTGGCCAATCGGGTTACCGTCCGGATCGCGAATCGTCACCGTGCTACCGGGTTCCGCTGTCCCCGTTACGGTGGTGCCATCATCCGAGACGTCCAGGTTTCCGGCGGGCTGCGGCGGGGTCGTGTCGGGGGCGAGAGCGATCGCCGGAGGACTGGTCAGATTCGCCGGATCCTTGACGATGGCGGTTAAAATTTCTCCGTTGGTTTGTGGTGGGTTCAGTGTGACGGTGAATGAGCCGTCGGGTTGAACCTGTTCAGATCCCAGCGGGGTGTTGTCGCTGCCGTAAATAGTCACCGTCGTGCCAGGCTCGGCGGTACCGGTTACGGTTGTCCCATCATCGGAAACATCCAGATCACCGGCCGCCTGCGGAGGCGTTATATCAGGAGCGGTTGCGTTGGCTGGCGAGCTGTCATTTCCCGCTTTATCCGTGGCGATGGCGGTCAGAACTTCCCCGTTTAGCCGTGGCGGATTGAGCGGGAAGCTGAATTTCCCTTCGCTGTCTGTGGTCACGGTGCCGAGCGTGGTGCCGCTGGCGTCAGCAATGGTGACTTTACTTCCCGCCTCGGCGTTGCCGGTCAGCACGGTTCCGTTTTGCGAGACGCGCAGATCGTCGGGAGCCTCCGGTGGGGTAGTATCCACGGTGACCGCAAATTCTATCGTATTGCCGCTGACGCCGTCCTCTGTGGTCTGTGTGGCCGTGTAGTTGTGCAACCCTTCAGGCACATCTGTCAGATCGAACGTCCATGTGCCATCGTTGGCACTCGCCGTGCCGATCGCGATACCATTTTCATAAATGGTCACGACTGCGCCAGGCAACGCGGTACCTGTAAGGGTGGGGGTGGTGTCCTTGGTAAACTGACCGCTGCCTAACGTCACCGCGGTGGGTTGCGTGTCATCAATGATGCCGGTAATGGTGGGGGCATCAGGAAAACCTGAGTCGGAACCGAGAAAGGCGGCTTCGTCACCTTCGTTACCCGCAGCGTCAGAAATATCGGCATACAGCTGTTCGGAATCGGTTTGCGCTGAAGTGAGGCGAACGGTAAACCGGCCAGTGTCATCGACCTGAACCGAGGCCAGGACATTGTGCTGGTTGTCGAAAATCGTGACGACACAACCCGCTTCTGCGATCCCTGAAACCCAGAGCCCATCTTCAGAAATCGCTAACCCGGAGACCTCATCAGGGGCAATCGTGTCGACGGTAAAGGTGAAATCACCGGAGATGGCGCTGGTATTACCGTTTTCGTCCGTCGCGGTCGCGGTCAGTACGTGTTCGCCTTCGGAAAGCGGGAGGTCGGGTTTATAGCTCCAGTTTCCTTGTTCATCGACGATAACGATCCCCATGACCTGCCCATTGTCATAGAGGGTGATGACGGAGCCAGCTTCACCTGTACCGGCAATCATCGGCTGGCTGTCGTTGGTGCTCTGGTTTTCCTGAATCGCCCCCGTAATGGCGGAGACGGCATCTGTTGCGCTGGTAATCACAGGGGCCGTCGGTGGTGTGGAATTTTCCCCGCCCGGAAGGTTCGTGTTGTTATCGCCGCCGCTGTTATTTCCACCCGCATCCCCCGGCGTGCCGCCGTTCCCGGAACCATCATCAGGATTACCATTGTCGTTATCATGATGGTGACTGCCGCCACCTCCCGAGGATGCGATGGCCACGATTCCACCGGCAGCAACCGCGCCACCCAGAAGCCATGGCCAGAGTGCTCCGCCTTCGTGAGATTCGCCGGCAGTAACCAGTAAATCGTCAATGGTTGAAATTTGTTCAAAATGCAGACCGTTTTCCGGGTTTTCCACCCACCACAGAGCACCGTGACTGTCTTCCAGCACCAGTTGGCTGGCCCCCTGGTTGTTCGCCACATAGAAATTTTTAACGGTCAGTTTTTCACCGGACGTAAAGGTGATCACCAGATCCTGATTCACACGAGCCAGTTGGCTGATGTCGCTACGCTCTGCGGATAATTTCACAATGGAAGGGGCATTAAGTGTGACTTCAGAGGCTTCAACATTGGTGGAAACGCCCGTCAACCTGGATATAACGGCGAGATGACGCATATGATCACTCCTGATGGCTAGCTCTGTGCATAAATTCGTTAAAACTACCGGGCAGGGAAAAGTACAGACGAGCGATCCCGTTCATCATGTGGATGAATTCTTGCCGGTGATGACAATGTTATGGCCGTGCAGATGATGGTTTCTGTTGCGTTGAATAACCCTTTGTTTTTTTGATCCACTGGTACTTTCGTATTAGATGATATAGTCAGAAAGAACTCATTCTGCAAATTAACGTATATTTGCGATTTGTTTAGTGGCGGTAAAATATATACAGTTTTGCACCGATTGGCGACGTGAAACGGTACGGTGCGGAAAGCGAGTGTGATTTATCTCATTGTATTGAAATTAATTTTATGATTTCTGCTAGCCGGATAGGTATTGATTTCTTACATAAATTGTATTGGTATTTTTGACTATTAAAATGTCAAAAAAAATTATTTGAAGTATTAGATTATTGGACTATGTACGTAATATGAATAGGGTTGAAGATATATTCTTATCAGTTTTACGTTTCGGGGAAATAGAAATAATAAAGGAGAGAATATATTTTTGGAGATTCAACAGGTAAATAATGATGACCTACCTCAAATGCGAGGCAGGTCACATAATAACATCGTTAGCGTCCGGCATTTTTCATAATGCGCGCTTTATCCAGTTGCCATTCACGTTCTTTCAGGTCGGAACGTTTGTCGTGCTGTTTCTTACCCTTCGCTACGCCAATTTTGACCTTGCACCAGGCATTCTTCCAGTACAGAGAAAGGGCGACAACAGTGTAGCCTTCACGATTCACGCGACCATACAGGGAATCAAGTTCACGCTGATTCAACAGCAGTTTACGGGTGCGAGTGGGATCGCACACCACGTGCGTGGAGGCCACCGCCATCGGCGTAAAGTTAGCGCCGAACAGGTACGCTTCGCCGTCTTTCAGGATCACATAGCTGTCGCTGATGTTGGCTTTACCGGCGCGCAGGGATTTCACTTCCCACCCTTGCAGAGCGAGTCCCGCTTCGAACTCTTCTTCGATAAAGTATTCGTGTCGCGCGCGCTTGTTGAGCGCGATGGTGGCTGAGCCAGGTTTGTGTGCTTTTTTCTTCGTCATAGTGCCGCTCAGTATAGGTAATCTGGAATCGAAAAACACCCCATTTCATCCTTTGGGGCGCAAGGAGATATCTTAACATGAACGTGGTTGTACCCTGTTGTGGGATAGCGTTTTTTTTACCTTGTGATAAATGGTATTATTTGTTCGATTTTTGTTGATGGAAAGAGCTATGCCGCAGATTAGTCGAACCGCGTTAGTCCCTTACAGTGCGGAACAGATGTATCAGTTAGTGAATGATGTTCAGTCCTATCCCCAGTTTTTACCGGGTTGTACCGGCAGCCGTGTTCTCGAGTCTACGCCAGGACAGATGACGGCCGCAGTGGATGTCTCTAAGGCGGGGATCAGCAAGACGTTCACCACGCGAAATCAGTTAACCAGTAACCAGAGTATCTTGATGCATCTGGTCGACGGTCCGTTCAAAAAATTGATTGGTGGCTGGAAATTTACGCCGCTGAGTACGGATGCCTGCCGCATTGAGTTTCATCTCGATTTCGAGTTTACCAATAAGCTGATCGAGCTGGCGTTTGGCCGTATATTCAAAGAGCTGGCATCCAATATGGTGCAGGCTTTTACGGTTCGAGCCAAAGAGGTCTACCGTGTCGCCTAAGATTGTCGTTGAGGTGGCCTATGCGCTGCCTGAGAAACAGTACCTGCAACCGGTGACGTTGCAGCCGGGGGCAACGGTCGAAGAGGCTATCCGCGCGTCGGGGCTGCTGGAATTGCGAACCGATATCGACCTGACGAAAAACAAAGTCGGTATTTACAGCCGTCCGGTCAAGCTGGCGGATGTATTACAGGATGGCGATCGGGTAGAAATTTACCGACCACTGATTGCCGATCCGAAAGAGTTGCGCAGACAGCGGGCAGAGAAATCGGCAAAAAAATAGCAGATAACAAAAAAGGTGCTCTCAGAGCACCTTTTTTGTTATCTGAAGACAAGCTTACGGGTTGTTGGTCAACGAAGGCTTGTTATCGATATTGGTCAATACACCGCTGCTGTTGAAGGTTAACGTCAGCGTTTGCTGCGTAACACCTTCATGGCCCGGCTGTTGACGGAACACATAGAACCAGGTGTTGGTGCCAAACGGATCAGACATCATCGGCGTACCCAGCGCATAGGCAACCTGTTGTTGCGTCATGCCCACACGAATTTTGGCTACATCGTTCGCGGTCAGATAGTTCCCCTGGTTGATATCAGGGCGGTAAACCACTCGCTCCAGAGTGGAACAGCCTGCGGTCAACATCAATAATACTGCTGCGGCAGCAGTCAGCGTTTTACAGCGCATAGTGATTTGATTCCTTTTCGGGCCCGAGCAGTACGTGGCTCATATGTAATATGCCGATGATAATAGACCTTTCACCACTTTAAAACCTTTTGCTTACGGGTCCGACGGCGTTTTTGTTGTCTACTCTGACCGTTAAGGTGCAAAAAAGTTTACGCTGCCAGCAGTTCTTTCGCATTTGCTAGGGTGTTGCGCGTTACTTCGCTGCCGCCCAGCAGGCGCGCCAGCTCCTGCAACCGTGCGCGTTTATCCAGTGGTTGCATGTGCGTTTCGGTCATTTCGCCGTCGGTCTCTTTACTGACAAAAAAGTGCTGATGACCGCATCCCGCCACTTGTGGAAGGTGCGTGACGCACATCACTTGTGTTGACTCACCGAGCTGACGCAGCAATTTCCCGACCACTGCGGCTGTTGGACCACTGATGCCGACATCGACTTCATCGAAAATCAGCGCTGGGGTTTCCATCTTACGTGCGGTAATCACCTGAATGGCGAGAGCAATACGCGACAGTTCCCCACCGGAGGCCACTTTGGCAATCGGCTGCATCGGCTGGCCTGGGTTAGTTGTCACTTTAAACTCGACGCGGTCTGCGCCGTCCTGGCTCAGATGGTGCTCATCAAACGCCACGTCGATAGTGAAACGGCCGTGTGGCATAGAGAGTGAGTGCATACTCTCGGTAATGAGGGTACTCAGTTCCTGGGCATAGTGCTGACGTTGCTCATGCAGCGCTTTCGCTGCTTCCAGCGCCTGCTGGCGGTGTTTGTTCACGGCCAGAGTCAACGTTTCCAGCGAGTCGGCCTGATCGTCTAGCTGCTGTTGTTCCTCCAGTAACGACTGGTAATACTGTGGCAGCGCTTCCGGACTGACGTGGTGTTTACGGCCCAGCGAAATTTGCTTCGAGATACGCTGTTCCAGTTCGAACAGGCGATTAGGGTCTAAATCCAGGCGATCGCAATAGTGGCGTAGTTCGTCACTGGCTTCCGTGAGTTGAATCGTTGCCTCTTCCAGCATATCAAGAATGCCTGAGAGCTTACCGTCCATACCGACCAGTTCACTAACCAGTTGCTTTGCGGTATAGAGCTGACTTTGTAGGTTAACGTCTTCACCGTCTGCCATCAGCGACAGCGCATTCTGGCTGGTGGAGAGAAGCTGGCCGCTGTTGGCCAGGCGCTTGTACTCTTCATCAATCTGTTCAAACTCACCCGGCTGCGGGTTAAATTCATTCAGCTCTTTAAGCTGATATTGCAGCAGTTCCGCACGAGCGGCACGTTCCTGACTCAGCTGCTGGTGATGTGCTAAATCACGGCAGCTCTGGTGCCAGAGTTGGTAACGCGCAGCCATATCCTGCACCCGCACGGATTCATTCGCGTAGCCATCAAGCAAGGATTTTTGGTGTTCAGCTTTGGTCAGCAACTGATGCGCGTGCTGGCCGTGAATTTGAATGAGCAGTTGTCCCAGTTCGCGAAGCTGAGAGAGGGGAACCGCAGTCCCGTTGATAAAACCACGGGAGCGCCCGTCGCTGCTGATCACGCGGCGAAGTAAACACTCACGTCCTTCTTCAAGCTGGTTTTCTTCCAGCCAGCGCAGGGCGGCAGGGGTATCCTTCAGCGAAAAACGGGCGCACAGGTCAGCACGGCTGGCGCCGGCCCGGACCATGTCGGCTTCAGCACGGCCACCAAGGCACAAGCCGAGCGCATCAATTGCAATAGATTTACCCGCCCCGGTTTCACCGGTGATGACGGTCATTCCGCTCTGAAAATCGATCTCAAGTTCACGAACGATAGCAAAATTGCTGATGGTCAGTTGTGCCAACATAATCGTTTTCCTGTATGAAAAACCATAACTGTAATTACATACAGTATAAACTGGTTTTTTATACAGTAAAGAGGTTGGTGTTAAATTAGAATAATTTTTTTGACCAGCCTAATTTGGTACTTAATGTATTGAAATAACTATAATCTTTAGGGTGGATGAGATTCAGGTGATAGTCACAGCGGCGGATCAGTACATCTTCACCTTCCTGGATCGGCAACGCGATCTGACTGTCACAACTGATTTCGAGATCGTTACGGCGGTGCGAGAAGCGCAACCGAATAGTGCTGCTGCTGTTGATGACCAGCGGGCGCGCAGAAAGGGTGTGCGGGAACATCGGCACCAGCGTGATGGCATCAAGCGACGGGGTCAGAATCGGCCCGCCGGCGGAGAGGGAATAGGCGGTGGAACCGGTAGGCGTTGAGATGATCAGGCCATCGGAACGCTGAGAGAAGGCAAAGCTTTCGTCAATATAGACTTCAAACTCAATCATATGCGCGACTTTGCCGGGATGCAGCACCACTTCGTTAATGGCGGTACTGATACGCTTCTGGCAGTCCTTCTGACACACCTGTGCTTCCAGCAGAAAGCGTTTTTCCGCGACGTAATGACCTTCCAGCACGTCGGCGAGCTGTTGCTGCGCGTTATCGGGGTCAAGGTCAGTCAGAAAGCCGAGGTTCCCACGGTTGATACCGATCACTTTGATATCGTATCGCGCCAGCGTTCGCGCCGCACCCAGCATATTGCCATCACCGCCGACAACCACCGCGAGGTCTGCCTGCTGGCCAATCTCCGCCAGGGTGCCAATTTTCACATTCTTCAACTGCAACTCGTGAGCGATTTGTTGCTCAACAATGACCTCATACCCTTTCGTGCATAACCAGCGGTAGAGCATTTCATGTGTCGTGAGTGCCGTGGGGTGACGAGGGTGTCCCACAATGCCGATACACTTGAAATGATTATTCATTTTTTCGAGGTCCTTGTGACGAAGATTGATGACAATGTGAGTGCTTCCCTTGAAACCCTGAATCTGATCCCCATAATAAGCGAAGTTAGCGAGATGAATGCGAAAAAAACGCGGAGAAATTCATGAGTAGTAAAGAACAGAAAACGCCTGAGGGGCAAGCCCCGGAAGAAATTATCATGGATCAGCACGAAGAAGTTGAGGCGGTTGAATCAGACGCTTCTGCTGAGCAGGTGGATCCGCGCGATGAAAAAATTGCGAATCTGGAAGCGCAGCTTACTGAAGCTCAGACCCGTGAACGTGATGCGGTGTTGCGCATAAAAGCGGAAATGGAAAACCTGCGTCGCCGTACCGAACTGGACGTTGAGAAGGCACACAAGTTCGCGCTGGAGAAATTCGTCAATGAACTGCTGCCGGTGATTGATAGCCTGGATCGCGCGCTGGAAGTGGCGGACAAAGCCAATCCGGATATGAAGCCTATGGTGGAAGGGATCGAACTGACCCTGAAATCGATGCTGGATGTGGTGCGCAAGTTTGGCGTTGAAGTGATTGCTGAGACGAACGTTGCGCTGGATCCGAACGTGCATCAGGCGATTGCGATGGTCGAGTCTGAAGACATCGCGCCGGGCAACGTGCTGGGTATTATGCAGAAAGGCTATACGCTAAACGGTCGTACGATCCGCGCGGCGATGGTGACCGTTGCGAAAGCGAAAGGTTAATCTTTCGGCTATTTATATTGCCGGATGGCGCTGATGTTTATCCGGCCTACGGCCCACTGGAAAACCGGTGGGCCGTTTTCATTACTCCGCGACACTCTCCCGCAGCGGTTTAACGGGCAACACTTTGACCTGTTTAATCATATTCTCCTGGACGTCGAGAATATCGATATCATATTGACCGATGCGCACGCGAGTGCCCGCAATCGGGATCTCTTCCAGTGCTTCCAGAATCACGCCATTTACCGTACGCGCGTCGTCTTCCGGCAGATGCCAGTTAAACGCTTTGTTAATTTCCCGCACGTTGGCGCTGCCATCGATAATCACCGAACCGTCATTTTGCGGCGTCACTTCCTCAGCCAGCGTAGGTGACATCGAGGTGGTAAAGTCGCCGACAATCTCTTCAAGAATATCTTCCACCGTGACCAGCCCCTGAATATCGCCATATTCATTGACCACCAGGCCGACTTTCTTTTTATTACGCTGAAATTTGATGAGCTGTGTGCTGAGTGGCGTGCCCTCCGGGACGAAGTAAATCTCATCGGCGGCGCGCAGCATGGTCTCTTTGGTGAACTCTTTCTTTTCCGACATTAACCGCCAGGCTTCGCGAACGCGCAGCATGCTGATAGCGTCATCCAGCGAGTCACGGTACAACACAATACGCCCGTGCGGCGAGTGCGATAGCTGACGCACGATGGACTTCCAGTCGTCATTGATATCAATTCCCATAATTTCACTGCGCGGCACCATGATGTCATCCACGCTGACCTTTTCCAGATCGAGCACTGACAGCAGCATGTCCTGGTTGCGCCGGGAAATTTGCGAGCGGGATTCATTCACGAGGGTTCGTAACTCATCTTTACTCAACGAACCGCTGATGACGATATCGGTTTTAATGCCCATCATGCGCATCAGTAATCGGGTGATAGTGTTGAGCAACCAGACCAACGGCATCATCAGAATCTGTAACGGCGCCAACAGGAAGCTGCTGGGATAGGCCACCTTTTCCGGGTACAGCGCTGCAATGGTTTTTGGCAGAACTTCAGCAAACACCAGCACGACGAAGGTCAGCACGCCGGTGGCGATGGCAACGCCCGCATCGCCATACAAACGCATACCGACAATGGTGCCGATGGCCGAAGCAAGAATATTGACCAGGTTATTACCAATTAGTACCAGGCTTATCAGGCGATCGGGCTTACGCAGCAGCTTTTCAACACGCTTTGCCGGACGGTTCCCTTGTTTGGCAAGGTGGCGTAAGCGATAGCGATTCAGGGTCATCATTCCGGTTTCGGAACCGGAAAAATAAGCGGAGATAACCACCATGACGATCAATGTAACGATCAGCGTGGTGGTGGAGATGTGTTCCAGGGGGCGCCTCCTTTAAGGCTTAGCTGACAAACTGCTGCAATATCCGGCTACCGAAATAAGCCAGCGTCAGGATCCCGGCGCCTGCGACGTTAAACCACACAACACGACGACCACGCCAGCCTTCATGATAATGTCCCCACAACAGAACAATATAGACAAACCATGCGATGATCGAGAGCACCGCTTTGTCGATATTTTCCATGCTGAACAGATTGTGCATGTAAAACAGGCCGGTACACAGGGTGAGCGTCAGCAGGACCACGCCAATCTGCGTGATGTGGAACATCTTGCGTTCGATGCTCATCAGCGGCGGCATTTCATTATTGAATGCCAGCTTTTTGTTTTTAAGCTGATAGTCGATCCACGCCAGTTGCAGCGCGTACAGTGCGGCGATAATGAGTGTCGCATAAGAGAACAGCGACAACCCGATGTGGACCATCATTCCCGGCGTGGCTTCAAGGTGGGTGATGAACTCGTTCGGCATAAAGGTCGCGAAGGCCAGATTGATCAGCGCGAAGGCATACACCACTGGCAACAGTAGCCAGCCACGGTTGCGCGAGGCGACAATCGTCATCACCGTACAGATCATCAGGCTGACCAGCGAACCGACGTTCAGCAGGCTCAGGTTTTGTCCGCTATCACCACCCGGCAGAATGCGGGCTTCAAGCGCAATGGCGTGACACACCAGCGCGACAACCGCAGAAAGAATGGCCATACGCCGCCAGCCGCTGTTTTTTTGCAGCAGAGCGGGGACGATCAGCGCGAGGCTGACGGAATAGGCGACAAGGGAGAGCAAAGCAAAAACGGGCATAGTGGTGTCGACAGTTGGCCAGTGAGAAAGAGAAGCAGTATAGCGTTACGTGACCGCGGCTCCAACCGTTGCATAACAACAAAGACGGCTTCATGTTATACTGCGACAAAATTCTGTTCATGTGTCGCTTGAGCGACCAACCGTTTCCACCCCAGGCGAGAGACAATGTTTGATAATTTAACCGATCGTTTGTCGCGCACGCTGCGCAATATCAGTGGCCGCGGACGCCTTACTGAAGACAACGTTAAAGAGACGCTGCGCGAAGTGCGCATGGCGCTGCTGGAGGCTGACGTTGCGCTGCCGGTAGTGCGAGAGTTTATCAATCGCGTAAAAGAGAAAGCGGTTGGGCATGAAGTTAACAAGAGCCTGACGCCAGGGCAGGAGTTCGTCAAGATTGTCCGTAACGAACTCGTGGCGGCGATGGGCGAAGAGAACCAGAGCCTGAATCTGGCTGCGCAGCCGCCAGCCGTGGTGCTGATGGCGGGCTTGCAGGGTGCGGGTAAAACCACCAGCGTCGGTAAGCTGGGTAAGTTCCTGCGCGAAAAGCACAAGAAGAAAGTGCTGGTCGTCTCCGCTGACGTATATCGCCCTGCGGCGATCAAACAACTGGAAACGCTGGCCGAGCAGGTTGGCGTTGATTTCTTCCCGTCGGATGTCGGCCAGAAGCCGGTCGATATCGTTAACGCGGCGCTGAAAGAAGCCAAACTCAAATTCTACGACGTGCTGCTGGTGGATACCGCCGGTCGTCTGCACGTTGATGAAGCGATGATGGACGAAATCAAGCAGGTCCATGCTTCTATCAATCCGGTAGAAACCCTGTTTGTGGTCGATGCGATGACCGGTCAGGATGCGGCGAATACCGCGAAGGCGTTCAATGAAGCGCTGCCGCTGACCGGCGTGGTGCTGACTAAAGTTGATGGTGACGCCCGTGGCGGTGCTGCGCTCTCTATTCGTCACATCACCGGCAAGCCGATCAAATTCCTCGGCGTTGGCGAGAAAACCGAGGCGCTGGAGCCGTTCCATCCGGATCGTATCGCGTCACGTATTCTCGGCATGGGCGACGTGCTGTCGCTGATCGAAGATATCGAAAGCAAAGTTGACCGCGCGCAGGCTGAGAAGCTGGCGACGAAACTGAAAAAGGGCGACGGTTTTGATCTGACCGACTTTCTGGAACAGCTGCGCCAGATGAAAAACATGGGCGGCATGGCGAGCCTGATGGGCAAGCTGCCGGGCATGGGGCAGATCCCGGACAACGTGAAGTCACAGATGGATGACAAAGTGCTGGTGCGCATGGAGGCGATCATCAACTCGATGACGCTGAAAGAGCGCGCGAAGCCGGAAATCATCAAAGGGTCCCGTAAACGCCGTATCGCACAAGGCTGCGGTATGCAGGTGCAGGACGTTAACCGCCTTCTGAAACAGTTCGACGACATGCAGCGCATGATGAAGAAGATGAAGAAGGGCGGAATGGCCAAAATGATGCGAAGTATGAAAGGGATGATGCCGCCAGGATTCCCTGGTCGCTAAAAACAAGGGTATAAGGCTATCTTGTTTGCCATTTTAGTTCCGGGGTGTGCTCGAAATGCTCACGTACTACGTGTACGCTCCGCTTTTTGCGCGCACGCCGGAACGAAACTGGCTTCACCGATATACATCTTCTATCCCTTGTTTACTGTCCAGCATCAAGATGCTGATTGCAATTTCCCCAGAAATCAGTAAAATTTTCGGGCTTTTAATATGACACCGGGCTCCGTTCCTCGATGGGGCCCGGTTGTTTTATTCACACAAGAGGATGTTATGGTAACTATTCGTTTAGCTCGTCACGGCGCTAAAAAGCGTCCGTTCTACCAGGTTGTTGTTACTGACAGCCGTAACGCACGTAACGGTCGCTTCATTGAGCGCGTTGGCTTCTTTAACCCAATCGCTAGCGAAAAAGAAGAAGGCACTCGCCTGGATCTGGATCGCATCGCTCACTGGGTTGGCCAGGGCGCGACCATTTCTGATCGCGTTGCTACGCTGATCAAAGAAGTAAGCAAAGCAGCTTAATCTGTCACGGTGGTCATGATGAGCAAGCAACTCACTGCGCAAGCACCCGTGGACCCGATTGTCTTAGGGAAAATGGGATCGTCTTACGGTATTCGTGGTTGGCTCAGAGTGTTTTCTTCCACTGAAGACGCCGAAAGCATTTTTGACTATCAGCCTTGGTTTATCCAGAAGGCGGGTCAGTGGCAGCAAGTACAGCTGGAAAGCTGGAAGCACCACAATCAGGATCTGATCATCAAGCTGAAAGGCGTTGAAGATCGGGATGCTGCGAATCTGTTGACCAATTGCGAAATTGTCGTGGATTCTACGCAACTGCCAAAACTGGAAGAAGGTGACTACTACTGGAAAGACCTGATGGGCTGCCAGGTAGTGACCACTGAAGGCTACGATCTCGGTAAAGTCGTCGACATGATGGAAACCGGATCGAATGACGTCATCGTCATTAAGGCAAACCTGAAAGATGCGTTTGGTATCAAGGAACGCCTCGTGCCGTTCCTCGATGGGCAGGTTATCAAGAAAGTCGATCTCACTACGCGGACTATCGAAGTAGATTGGGATCCTGGTTTTTAAACCACCGGATAAGCGGTAAATGACGGCGTGATGGGGATTGGCTTGTGTTTATAGGTATCGTTAGCCTGTTTCCAGAAATGTTTCGTGCAATTACCGATTACGGGGTAACTGGCCGGGCTGTTAAAAATGGCCTGCTGAACATCCAGAGCTGGAGTCCTCGTGACTTCACGCATGACCGGCACCGTACCGTGGACGATCGTCCTTACGGCGGCGGACCGGGGATGTTAATGATGGTACAACCCTTACGGGATGCCATTCATGCAGCAAAAAGCGCGGCGGGTGAAGGCGCTAAGGTGATTTATCTGTCACCTCAGGGACGCAAGCTTGATCAAGCAGGCGTCAGCGAACTGGCTACGAATCAAAAGCTGATTCTGGTCTGTGGTCGCTACGAAGGCATAGATGAGCGCGTGATCCAAACCGAAATTGACGAAGAATGGTCAATCGGCGATTACGTTCTCAGCGGTGGCGAGTTACCGGCAATGGTACTGATTGACTCCGTTTCCCGGTTTATTCCGGGGGTTCTGGGTCATGAGGCATCGGCAACGGAAGATTCCTTTGCGGATGGATTGCTGGACTGCCCGCACTATACCCGACCTGAAGTGTTAGAAGAGATGGACGTCCCGGCAGTGTTACTGTCAGGAAACCATGCTGAGATACGTCGCTGGCGTTTGAAACAGTCGCTGGGTCGCACCTGGCTTAGAAGACCTGAACTTCTGGAAAACCTGGCTCTGACTGAAGAGCAAGCAAGGTTGCTGGCGGAGTTCAAAACGGAACACGCGCAACAGCAACATAAACATGATGGGATGGCGTAAGCCCCCGATTATCAGTTTACCCAGGATAAGAGATTAAATTATGAGCAACATTATTAAGCAACTTGAACAAGAGCAGATGAAGCAGGACGTACCTTCCTTCCGTCCGGGTGATACCGTGGAAGTGAAAGTATGGGTTGTTGAAGGTTCCAAAAAACGTCTGCAGGCATTCGAGGGCGTGGTTATCGCTATTCGTAACCGCGGTCTGCACTCTGCATTCACTGTTCGTAAAATTTCCAACGGCGAAGGCGTTGAGCGTGTCTTCCAGACTCACTCTCCGGTTGTTGACAGCATTGCTGTTAAACGTCGTGGTGCCGTTCGTAAAGCTAAACTGTACTACCTGCGTGAGCGTACTGGTAAGGCTGCTCGTATCAAAGAGCGTCTTAACTAAGATATCGCTCAGGCGACATCCTGTTAGAAGGGCTGGCCAGTTGGCTGGCCCTTTTTTATCTCCGTAACACTCACAACGTTAACCTTCAGTTCATAAATCATTTACAATGCCCCTCGTTCTCTGCGGGAGGGACAGTGAATAACGGTAAATTTCGTCAGTCAGGTTTTCAGCGGCACGCGGCATGTCTCGCGTTGTTTGCGATCCTGCTGATTGTCATTGCCCCGCTAATCTCCGTTGCACTGCAAAAAGATCCAATGAGCGCGATGCCGGGTATGCATCATGAGATGAGTTCGATGGCGAAGCACACCGGGCATCACGGTGATTCACCTTCCGTTCCGATACCTGTCGATCACGGCGAAGCCTGTGGCTATTGTGTATTACTGGCTCATGTTCCAGGCCTTATCCTGGCGATGATGATTCTGCTCTGCGGCGTTCTGCTCAGAGTGCAATGTCAACCCACTCGTCCGACCGTAAAACACTGGTATTTCTTCCCCTGGCTGTATCCTGATACGCGCGCGCCGCCGCGCAGGTCCTCACTTTCCTGTTACTGAAAATAAGATTGACGCATAAGCGTCACGACACTCTTTTGCTTTTTCTGAGGAAAAGTATGACAACCTGCACACCGCGCGCGGCATGGATAACCCTGCTGCGACGCCTTCATTTCTACATCGGCCTGTTTGTCGGGCCATTTATCTTTGTTGCCGCACTGACCGGCACGTTGTATGTGGCGACGCCGCAACTTGAAGAGGCCATTTACGCTCAGGCACTTAACGGGACGACGCAGGGAGAGCCGCAATTACTGGCGGCACAGGTTGCGATTGCGCAGCAGGTGACCGGCGGGCACCTGCGCCTGCACGCCGTCCGCCCTGGACTGGAACCGGGTGATACAACGCGCGTCATGTTTGCCGACCCTGCGCTGGCGGCTTCTGAACATCGGGCCATTTTTATCGATCCGGTAACCCTGGCCGTGAAAGGCGATATGCCGGTGTACGGCACCAGCGGTATCCTGCCGCTGCGGCAGTGGATTGATTATGCCCACCGTTCGCTATTGTTGGGGGAGGTCGGGCGTCTCTACAGTGAACTGGCGGCATCCTGGATGTGGGTGGCGGCGCTGGGCGGTATTACACTCTGGTCAGTAACGCGACCCCGGCGCCGGTTGAACAATCCGGTTCAAAACCACCGTCGCTTGCACGTTACGCTGGGATGGCTGTTGTTAGTCGGAATGCTGCTGTTTTCAGCAACCGGACTGACCTGGTCGCAGTGGGCAGGCGGCAATGTGGATAAAATGCGCGCCGCGTTTGGCTGGCTGACGCCACAGCTTAACGCTCAACTTCATGGTGCTCGCCCGCTTCATGATGAGCACGCAGGCCACCATGGCGGCAGGGAGATGCCTGCGGCTCAGGTGAATATCCGTCAGTTCGATACCGTATTACAAACTGCGCAGACGGCTGGCCTCAATGCGCTTCGGATGGAAATTCGTCCGCCGAAGGATGCGCAGCACGGGTGGACGGTAACGGAAATCGATCGCCGATGGCCTACGCAGGTTGATGCCGTTGCCGTTGACCCGACGACGCTTCAGGTGACTGACCATACCCGATTTGCCGACTTCCCGCTGATGGCGAAGTTGACGCGCTGGGGCGTCGATTTTCATATGGGCATTCTGCTGGGATTGCCGAACCAATTACTGCTGATCGGTTTTGGCGTTGGCCTTTGCCTGATGATCGTGATTGGTTATCGGCTGTGGTGGATTCGCCGTCCTGCGGGCCCATCAGCCAGTCCGGCGCAGACGCTGGTTCAAAGCTGGCTCATGTTGAGCGTTTGGGGGCGTACAGGTGTTGGGTTACTGGCGATGACGCTCGGACTGGCAATGCCGGTGCTGGGGGGGAGTCTGCTGCTGTTTATGCTGGTCGACTGGCTGCGCTGGGTTCACGCGTCACGCGCGGTAATCGTGCAGCCAGCCGACTGAGGACTAAGGCGTGCTGATGACCACGGCGACACGGCGGTTTTCAGCGCGACCTTTCGCCGACTGGTTGCTGGCGATGGGGTATTTTTTCCCTAATCCCTGAGTGGTCAGATTGGTGCGCGGAATCTTCGCACCTTCTGACCACGCGTCCGCCACGACATTGGCGCGCTTGAGTGATAACGCCTCATTGTAGCTGTCCTCGCCATAGTTATCGGTATGCCCATCCATACGCGCATGATTCAGACCGACTGAAGCCAGACGAGCGGCCATCGACTGAATCTGCTGCTGGCTTTCCGCACGCAGTTTGTAGTCATTCTTATCAAACAGGATAGTGTCGGAAAGCCCCAGGGACCAGTCTCCCGCGGATTCAGTAAATCCGTACGATTGCATGGCTGCTATCTGCTCAGGGGTGAATTTGCCCTGTGGAGCCTGACAGCCTGCCAGCAGTAGTGTGGCAAGAATGAATGGGGATAAAAGACGCTTAAGCATGTGTGCATTCCTTTTTTATTTTATCGAGCGCACAGCGCGCTGATGTTTAGCCTGATACATATTACGATCGGCCAGTTCTTGTAATTTCTCGGCGGAAGCGTGCTCCCAGGTCAGCGCGTAACCCATACTCAGTGTCATACTGACTAAATGCCCGTTATGCAGGTCAAAAGGACGATTAAACTCTTGTGACAGCGCGGCGCTGATTCGCTGGACTTCATAGTCTGAATGGACGCCGTAAAGCACGACGGCAAACTCATCTCCGCCGAGGCGATAAGGAATATGGCGGTTGCCGCCAAATTCAGCCAGTCGTCTGGCGACTTCAATCAGCACGCGATCGCCTGCGGCATGTCCCCAGGTATCATTTATAAATTTGAAGTTATCGCCATCAAGAAACAGAAGCGCTGAGCTGCTACGGGCAGAATTGTCGTTCATCAGGGCGCTGATGCTGCTCCGGAACGCCGCCCGGTTTGCCAGCCCGGTCAGCGGATCGTGCAGCGCCGTTCGCAATAATTGTGCATTTTTGGCCTGCAAACGCAGCTGCCACTCTTCCATTTCATCCAGCAGGCTGTTGAAGTCCTGGGCAAAATTGTGGAACTCTTCAATCCGCTCTTCAGAGACGCGGCGGGAGAAGTTACGGTTGGTACGCACATCGTGCACCACCTCGGTGATATTTTGCAGCGCCTCAACCACACCACGGTGCAGGTGACGCGTCAGCAAAATGGCAATACCGGAGGCCAGCAGAATCGACCCGGTAAGTACCGCCAGAGAAAGCCAGATGAAGTGGCTGATTAAGCTGTCGCGTGCGGTAAGTCGAACTTCACCGATAATTTCACCACTGTGCCAGACGGGCTGGGCGACGGGGAAGGGAAAGAGCCAGTGACTAATAAAATCCCCTAGCTTATCGTCGTTCTCCAGCGCGTTGTAGCGCCAGGAGGCAATGACATTCTGATTATTGTCGCGAACCTCAGCGGCGGAAAATTGCCCCTGTTGGCCGAGCGCGGCCAGCGTTTCTGCGGCGGCGGCATCATCGGCGAATACCAGCGCAGCTTCCAGACTATGGGTCATTGTCGCCGCCGTGAGCTCGAGGTTCCTTTGCGCATACTGTTTTAACGTCAGCACCGAGGCCACACATAGCAGCAGCCAGATCAACGTCATGGTCACGATCACGCTGGTGATGTTGATGCGTCGCAACGCTCGCTTAAATGTGGGACGGGGGGTTAGGGAAAGATCCTTATCCATTTTTATTATTCCGTGCGAGCATCAATACATCCGGATTGACTCTTACGCCACTGCGTGACAAGGAATCCAGATTAACGGCGAATCTGACATCATTATTGTTAATAATCAGACAAAAGGTGCTGCCAATAATGCATTCGGCATTCTGTTCTGCAATTAATAACAACGCCTTAGACGGATATTTATTCGCTAATTCAACCTGAGCAGTGGGAGATTCGCTGCCGAAATAAACACCATCACAACGCGCAGTTAATGCTTCTTGTTCGGTGTAAATAATAACAGGTTGATAAGGCAGCGACGTATCACTGCTGTCTCCCAGGACGTTGACGAACCGGGAAGACGAGAAAATACACAGTCTGGGTGGCCCTGAGAGGGCAGGCCAGCGCGTATAGCTGACAATGCCAGAGACCATGGTGCGAACGTTCTTCGCCGCATCAGGGATGTCATTTGCAAAAACTGGCGATCCTGCCAGTAAGAGCACCAGCAGCATCAGGCATCGGTGAGAAGCGGACATAACGATTTCCTCACCAGCATCTTTTATCAGTCATCAAAATACATCCATGTTTTGTTTAAAGCAAAATAGCATTATTTTTGCGGAGCGTCATTATACCTTGTAGATTAACGTATACGCCTTAAGCTAAATCTGACTAAATATTAATTCAGACGTATTGAGCCAGCATTTTCATCGGCACCTTGTTGCCATGCTTCACGCAACTGGCTGGCATTTTCTACGGTATCGCAACTGGCAGGGAAGGTTTTCCCCGTTACGCCTCTGGCATAGACAAAATTTTGCTGACAGGTTTTACGCTGACCTTCTGCATAACCGTTGAGGTATTGCGAACGATCCACCTCCGGGTCGTTAAAGCTATCGGCCAGCGTTTCATTATCTTTAACCGCAACGCCGGAAATTGCATCTTCGATACCGGCGTCATACCAGTTGGTACTGGTCCATGTTGGCGCGTGGGTGTAAGGATCGATCTGGCAGCCACTAAGCAGAAAAATGACTGCGATACTGACTCTTCTCGTCATTGCTCGTTCTCCTGTTTTTCAAAGCATAGCGGACCGTACAATAACCGTGTGTAAATTATTATGTACGATGTGATGGGCTTTAAATCGAACAAATGTCGATTCTGTAACGTAATGTTTACGTATTTTGGATTGATATCTTTACTCGTTGTGTTATCGTTACGTCATCCTCACTGAGGAAAACTATCGCAAACGAGCTAAAACAGGATCGCCATCATGCAAAAAGACGCGCTTAACAACGTACATATTACCGACGAACAGGTTCTGATGACCCCGGAACAACTTAAAGCGGAATTCCCGCTGAGCCTGGCGCAAGAGGCGCAAATCGCCCAGTCCCGCAAAACCATTTCTAACATCATTGCCGGTCGCGATCCGCGTCTGTTAGTGGTGTGCGGTCCGTGCTCCATTCACGATCCTGAAACGGCCCTGGAATATGCTCGTCGATTTAAAGCCCTTGCCGCAGAGGTCAGCGATAGCCTCTATCTGGTGATGCGCGTCTATTTTGAAAAACCCCGTACTACCGTTGGCTGGAAAGGGTTAATTAACGATCCTCATATGGATGGCTCTTTTGACGTTGAAGCAGGTCTGAAAATTGCGCGTCAACTGCTGCTTGAACTGGTCAACATGGGACTGCCGCTGGCGACGGAAGCGCTGGATCCGAACAGCCCGCAGTACCTGGGCGATCTGTTTAGCTGGTCTGCGATTGGCGCGCGTACCACGGAATCGCAAACGCACCGTGAAATGGCATCGGGTCTGTCGATGCCGGTGGGCTTCAAAAACGGCACCGACGGCAGCCTGGCGACGGCGATCAATGCCATGCGCGCGGCGGCGCAATCGCACCGTTTTGTCGGTATTAACCAGGCAGGTCAGGTTGCGCTGTTGCAAACCCAGGGCAACCCGGACGGGCATGTGATCCTGCGCGGCGGCAAAGCGCCTAACTACAGCCCGGCAGATGTCGCCCAGTGCGAAAAAGAGATGGAACAGGCGGGACTGCGGCCGTCACTGATGGTAGATTGCAGTCATGGTAATTCCAATAAAGATTACCGTCGTCAGCCTGCCGTGGCGGAGTCGGTGGTTGCGCAAATTAAAGATGGCAACCGCTCAATCATCGGCCTGATGATTGAAAGTAATATTCACGAAGGCAACCAGTCCTCCGAGCAACCGCGCAGCGAAATGAAGTACGGCGTGTCCGTTACCGATGCCTGCATCAGTTGGGAAATGACGGACGCGTTACTGCGTGAAATTAACAAAGACTTGAACGGCCAGTTGGCGGCGCGCCAGGCTTAAGAGGTTCGTTATGGTTGCTGAATTGACCGCGTTACGCGATCAAATTGATGAAGTAGACAAGGCGCTGCTGGATTTGCTGGCGCGCCGTCTGGAACTGGTGGCAGAGGTCGGGGAAGTCAAAAGCCGCTTTGGCCTGCCGATTTATGTACCGGAACGCGAAGCCTCAATGCTGGCTTCGCGCCGAGCCGAAGCGGAAGCGCTCGGCGTACCGCCAGATCTGATTGAAGACGTACTGCGTCGAGTGATGCGTGAATCCTATTCCAGTGAGAACGATAAAGGGTTTAAGACGCTGTGTCCTTCGCTGCGCCCGGTGGTGATTGTCGGCGGTGGCGGTCAGATGGGACGGTTGTTCGAGAAAATGCTCACTCTGTCGGGTTATCAGGTGCGGATCCTCGAACAGCATGACTGGGATCGCGCGCAGGAGATCGTCGCGGATGCCGGCATGGTGATCGTGAGTGTCCCGATCCATCTGACGGAACAGGTGATCGCAACATTACCGCCGTTGCCCGCCGACTGTATCCTGGTCGATCTGGCGTCGGTGAAAAACGGTCCTTTACAGGCAATGCTGGCGACGCACGACGGGCCGGTACTCGGTCTGCACCCGATGTTTGGCCCGGACAGCGGCAGCCTGGCAAAGCAGGTGGTGGTCTGGTGCGATGGACGTCATCCGGAAGCTTATCAGTGGTTCCTGGAGCAGATTCAGGTCTGGGGCGCGCGGCTGCACCGTATTAGCGCCGTCGAGCACGATCAGAACATGGCGTTCATTCAGGCGCTTCGTCACTTTGCGACCTTTGCTTATGGTCTACATCTGGCAGAAGAAAACGTGCAGCTTGAACAGTTGCTGGCGCTCTCTTCTCCGATTTATCGCCTTGAACTGGCGATGGTGGGGCGGCTGTTTGCTCAGGACCCACAGCTTTACGCCGATATCATTATGGCGTCGGAGAGCAATCTGGCACTGATTAAGCGCTATTACAAACGTTTTGGCGAAGCGATCAGTTTGCTGGAGCAGGGAGATAAACAGGCGTTTATCGACAGCTTCCGCAAAGTGGAGCACTGGTTCGGTGACTACGCGAAGCGCTTCCAGAGCGAAAGTCGTACGCTGTTACGCCAGGCGAATGACAGTCGACAGTAATGGCAGGATTATGCCGGATAGCGCCGCTAAAGTGCCTTATCCAGCCTATGCAACATAAACAACAGGCCGGACAGGCATACGCCCTCCGGCCTTGTTGCACGTTAGCTCGGATCGACTGGCACCACGTTCTCACTGGGATAGCAACCCAACACCTTCATGGAGCGAGTAATCTCGCCCAACTCCTTGAGCGCCTTCTGCATCTGTGGGGATTCCAGATTGGCCTGGATGTCGAGATAAAACATCTCTTCCCACGGATTGCCGTGTATGGGGCGGGATTCCAGTTTGGTCATGATCAGATTGTGGTTACGCATCACCAGTAGCGCTTCCACCAGCGCGCCCGCCTGTTGTCCTGTCGCCATCAGCAGCGTTGTTTTGGCTGGCACCTGGTCAGAAACATTGATTGCTTTACGCGCCAGCACGATGAAACGCGTGATATTTTGCGTCTGATTCGCCTCGATACGTTCAAGAACCTGTAAGCCATGCAGCACGCCACCGGCTTCGCTTCCGAGCGCAGCAACGTGCGGAGAGTTCGCCTGAGCGACCTTTTCCATTGCGGCGGATGTGCTTTCGGTGTACTCAATTTTCCAGTGCGGATAACGACTGAGGAACTTGCTGCACTGCTGGAACGGCTGCGGGTGGCTGTACACCGTCTCAATGGTGTCGAGGTCCGTGGTACCGGAAACCAGCACGCAGTGATCGATAGCCACCGTCATCTCACCCACAATGGAGAGACTGGTGTGCTGGAGCAGATCGTAGACATCGTTAATCCCACCCGAGCTGGTGTTTTCAATCGGTACAACTGCGTAATCGGCCTGGCCGGTTTCAACCTGATTAAAGATATCGGCAAACTTTGTACAACCGCTCTCAATAAACTGCTCAAAGTGACGGGCAGCGTACTGACGTGCCGCAAGATGTGAGTAAGAGCCTTTTGGTCCCAGGAACGCCACGCGCGCAGAATGCGGGTTGATCTTATTCAGATGTTGCTGGAGCAGCGCCTGCTGGGTGAGAACGGAGTCTTCGATGATGAGTTGAAAAAGGCGGGTGATGTAGTGCGCATCCAGATGATGGGCTTTGCCAAGCGTAATCAATCTGTCCAGGAGATCGCGCTCGCGGTCGATATCCCGTACCGGGCGATGGGATTCGAGCTTGGCTTTGCCGACTTCAACTGCCAGCCCACGTCGCTCGGCCAGTAACGCCAGTAATTTTGCATCCAGCGCGCTGATTTTATCGCGCAGCGCCAGTAATGGGTTTTCCGATGTCATAGTGTTGCCTTTATTGTTATCAATAAAAAAGGCCCCCCGGTGTGGGAGGCCTTATTGTTCGTCTTCGCATTCTTTTTCACACGACGAAAGCCTCCCATTCAGGGGAAGGTAAAAAAGAATGCGAAGAAGAACGGAGTGTGTTTCATATCAGTTTCCTTAAGTGATGTCAGTAAAGTACCCGTACTGTTTTCACCCTGTCAACAAAAAACGCGCCCGAAGGCGCGTTGGCGATACACTCAATGTAAGGGACTACTCTTCTTCTGCTTCGACGAAGTTGGCGTCTTTTACTGAAGTTGTTGCACGACGGGCTTCGCCTTTGTGCTGCACTTTATTGAGCTGCCGTTCCAGCTTGTTGATCAAATCGTTAATAGCGGTATACATATCTTCGTGTTTTGCGCTGGCGACCAGATGTCCGTTCGGTGTATTGATGGTGGCATCAGCAATGAAACCCTGTGGCTCCTTGGACAGAATAATATGTGGATTAATGAGATGGGTTTGCCATTTTTCAAGTTTGGCGAGACGGTCTGCGACATGTTGGCGAATTGCCGGAGTAATTTCCATTTGTTTACTGGTAATGTTCATTGTCATAAATTTTACCTCTTGTCTTTCCCGTCTTGGTGATTCCAGCATACCGTTCCTAATGTCAAAATGTGTGATTTAAATCACATTATTTTGTCACTTTTTGTCAAGGGTACCTTTTTGTGAGTTATCGCAGGAAGAGGTGATTTTTAACTTGAGGAAAGCCAGAAAGCAGGCCATATTTGATGAGTTGCGTCACGCAAAAGTCATCAGCGCCACGACGCGAAACGGATAAAAAAACGGCAGCTCAGCGCTGCCGTTTTTGCATCTGAAAATCGATCAGGTGTTGCTGCTGTTAGCGGCGATAATCTTCGCCACTTTGTCAGCCTGCGCCGTCATCTGCATTTCGCGATAGGCATTTTCCATCAACGGCAGGGCATCACGCGTTGCCTGCGTATCCGGGAAATCGCGCAGCATACCTTCCACACGGTTAACCACGGCAACCCATGCACCGCGCTGAGTGTAATAATCCGCAACGGAGTACTCATATTTCGCCAGACGATCTTTCAGGAACACCAGACGTTTGGTGGCGTCGGTGGTGTACTGGCTGTTTGGATAACCGCGAACCAGTTTCGAAAAGTCATTGAACGCAGCTCGCGCATGCTGAGGGTCACGGTCGCTACGATCAACACCAAAGAACCCTTGTAATGCGCTGTCATCTAACGCCATATTGGTCAGGCCACGCATATACATGACATAATCAATGTTAGGATGAGTTGGATTCAGGCGGATAAAGCGATCGATGGCAGCCTGAGCAAGCGGCAGATCGGCGTTTTTGTAGTAGGCGTAGATGAGATCTAACTGCACCTGCTGAGAATAAGGACCAAATGGATAGCGGTTATCCAACGCTTCCAATTGCGTTATTGCCTGTTTCCAGTTACCGTCCTGCAGCTTTTGCTGAGCAGTCGCGTAGATTTCATTAGGCGGATTATCGGGCACCTCTTCCTTTGAACCAGAGCAACCCGCCAAAAACAGGCTCAACGTGGCTGCTGCCACCAGATATTTCATGCGCGTCATGACGTTTTGACTTTCCTCAAAATGTTTTACGGGAGATTCTCTGTTCCTGCTCCCGGTTAAGACCAGCTACAATAGCACACTATATTAAACGGCAAAGCCGTAAAACCCAACGTTAAACGAAGAAGCTGTATATGGCACAACGAGTACAACTCACCGCAACGGTATCCGAAAATCAACTCGGTCAACGCTTAGATCAAGCTTTGGCCGAAATGTTCCCTGATTATTCGCGATCGCGCATAAAAGATTGGATTCTTGATCGGCGCGTGCTGGTCAACGGTAAACTTTGCGACAAACCAAAAGAAAAAGTGTTAGGCGGAGAACGGGTCGCCATCGATGCTGAAATCGATGAAGAAATCCGCTTCGAGCCTCAGGATATCCCACTGGATATCGTTTATGAAGATGATGACATCATTGTTATCAACAAGCCACGCGATCTGGTTGTTCATCCTGGCGCGGGCAACCCGGACGGCACGGTTCTGAATGCATTACTGCATTATTATCCGCCAATTGCTGATGTTCCACGCGCAGGTATTGTCCATCGCCTGGATAAAGACACCACCGGGCTGATGGTGGTTGCGAAAACCGTTCCGGCGCAAACGCGGCTGGTGGAAGCGCTGCAACTGCGTGAGATTACCCGTGAATACGAAGCGGTAGCGATCGGTCATATGACGGCTGGCGGCACGGTGGAAGAACCTATCAGCCGTCACCCGACGAAGCGTACTCATATGGCGGTGCATCCGATGGGTAAACCAGCGGTCACGCACTATCGCATCATGGAACACTTCCGTGTGCACACGCGTCTGCGCTTGCGTCTGGAGACCGGACGTACGCACCAGATCCGCGTGCATATGGCGCATATTACCCATCCGCTGGTGGGCGATCAGGTATACGGTGGCCGTCCGCGTCCGCCGAAAGGCGCGTCGGAGGCATTTATCTCGACATTGCGTAAATTCGACCGTCAAGCGCTACATGCCACCATGCTGCGTCTGTATCACCCGATTTCCGGTATCGAAATGGAATGGCATGCGCCGATCCCACAGGATATGGTGGAACTGATTGACGCGATGCGTGCGGATTTCGAAGAGCATAAGGATGATGTGGCCTGGCTATGAGTGAGCTTATTGTCCCGCAGTGGCCTCTGCCGAACGGTGTGGCGGCCTGCAGTTCGACCCGTACCGGTGGTGTGAGTTTGCCGCCGTATGATGCCTTAAACCTGGGCGCCCACTGTGGCGATAACCCGGAGCATGTCGAAGAGAACCGCAGACGCCTGTTTGCTGCGGGCAATCTGCCTTCAAAACCGGTCTGGCTGGAACAGGTGCATGGAAAAGACGTCCTGAAGCTGACCGGCGAGCCTTACGCCTCTAAACGGGCGGATGCGTCATACAGTAATACGCCGGGTACCGTTTGTGCGGTAATGACGGCAGACTGTCTGCCCGTACTCTTTTGTAATCGGGCAGGAACGGAGGTGGCGGCAGCCCATGCGGGCTGGCGTGGATTATGTGAAGGCGTACTGGAAGAGACGGTGGCCTGCTTTGCTGATAAGCCTGAAAATATTCTTGCCTGGTTAGGCCCGGCGATTGGTCCTGCAGCGTTCGAAGTCGGACCTGAGGTGCACGAGGCGTTTATCGCCAAAGAGGCTAATGCGCATGAAGCCTTTGAGCCTCACGGCGAAAAATATCTGGCGAATATTTATCAGCTTGCCCGTCAGCGCCTGGCAAATGTCGGCGTTGAGCAAATTTATGGCGGCGACCGCTGTACTTTTAGTGAAAATGAGACTTTCTTCTCTTATCGTCGCGACAAGACCACGGGGCGTATGGCAAGTTTTATTTGGCTGATATAACCTAAAGAATCAAGACGATCCGGTACGTGTAATTTTCTTTTCACATAATTCAGGTCAATAACCTTGAATAATTGAGGGATGACCTCATTTAATCTCCAGTAGCAAATTTGACCTGTTATGGGAGGAGTTATGCGTCTGGATCGTCTTACTAACAAATTCCAGCTTGCTCTTGCCGATGCCCAGTCGCTCGCACTGGGGCACGACAACCAATTCATCGAACCTCTTCATTTAATGAGCGCCTTGCTGAATCAGGAAGGGGGATCGGTACGTCCTTTATTAACCTCTGCCGGTATTAATGCCGGACAGTTACGCACCGCCATCGATCAGGCGCTGAGTCGTTTACCGCAGGTGGAAGGCACTGGCGGCGACGTCCAGCCCTCTCAGGATCTGATGCGTGTTCTGAATCTTTGCGACAAGCTGGCGCAAAAGCGAGGGGACAACTTTATTTCGTCAGAACTGTTCGTTCTGGCGGCGCTTGAGTCGCGTGGCACACTGCCCGATTTACTGAAATCGGCTGGCGCAACGACCGCGAATATTACTCAGGCAATTGAACAAATGCGTGGAGGTGAAAGCGTGAACGACCAGGGGGCTGAAGACCAACGTCAGGCCTTGAAAAAATACACTGTCGATCTGACTGAGCGTGCCGAGCAGGGCAAACTTGACCCGGTTATCGGCCGTGATGAAGAGATCCGCCGGACCATTCAGGTTCTGCAGCGTCGTACAAAAAATAACCCGGTGTTAATCGGTGAGCCTGGCGTCGGTAAAACGGCGATTGTTGAAGGACTGGCACAGCGAATCATTAATGGTGAAGTCCCTGAAGGGTTAAAAGGCCGTCGCGTACTGGCGCTGGATATGGGCGCACTGGTGGCAGGGGCAAAATACCGTGGTGAATTTGAAGAACGCTTAAAAGGCGTACTCAATGATCTCGCCAAACAGGAAGGGAATGTCATCCTGTTTATCGACGAATTGCACACCATGGTGGGCGCAGGTAAAGCGGATGGCGCAATGGATGCCGGGAACATGCTGAAACCGGCGCTGGCGCGTGGGGAACTGCACTGCGTAGGGGCGACTACGCTCGACGAGTATCGGCAGTACATCGAAAAAGATGCAGCGCTGGAACGTCGTTTCCAGAAAGTGTTCGTGGCTGAGCCGTCAGTGGAAGATACCATTGCGATACTGCGTGGTCTGAAAGAACGTTATGAACTGCATCACCATGTGCAGATTACTGACCCGGCAATCGTCGCGGCCGCCACGCTGTCTCATCGTTACATTGCCGATCGCCAGTTGCCGGATAAAGCCATCGACCTGATCGATGAAGCGGCATCCAGCATCCGTATGCAGATTGACTCTAAGCCGGAAGAACTGGACAGACTCGACCGCCGTATTATCCAGCTCAAGCTGGAGCAGCAGGCGTTAATGAAAGAGTCTGATGAGGCGAGTAAAAAACGCCTCGATATGCTTAACGAAGAGCTGGATGACAAAGAGCGTCAGTACTCTGAATTAGAAGAAGAGTGGAAAGCGGAAAAAGCGTCGCTCTCCGGAACACAAACGATCAAAGCCGAGCTGGAACAGGCGAAGATTGCTATTGAACAGGCGCGTCGTGTTGGCGATCTGGCGCGGATGTCAGAACTGCAATACGGTAAAATTCCTGAGCTGGAAAAACAGCTGGAAGCCGCGACGCAGTCGGAAGGTAAAACCATGCGTCTGTTGCGTAATAAAGTGACGGATGCGGAAATTGCCGAAGTGCTAGCGCGCTGGACCGGTATTCCGGTCGCGAGAATGCTGGAAGGCGAGCGCGAAAAACTGTTGCGTATGGAGCAAGAGTTACATAGCCGTGTGATCGGTCAGAATGAAGCGGTCGAAGCCGTATCGAATGCGATTCGTCGTAGCCGTGCCGGTCTTGCCGATCCAAACCGCCCGATTGGCTCGTTCTTGTTCCTCGGCCCAACCGGGGTCGGTAAAACCGAGCTGTGTAAGGCGCTGGCAAACTTTATGTTTGACAGTGATGATGCGATGGTGCGGATCGACATGTCCGAGTTTATGGAGAAACACTCCGTATCACGTCTGGTGGGTGCGCCTCCGGGATATGTCGGTTATGAAGAGGGTGGCTACCTGACAGAAGCGGTTCGTCGTCGTCCTTATTCCGTTATTCTGCTTGATGAAGTTGAGAAAGCGCATCCTGATGTGTTCAACATTCTTCTGCAGGTACTGGATGATGGTCGTCTGACCGATGGACAGGGGAGAACGGTCGACTTCCGTAATACGGTGGTCATTATGACCTCTAACCTGGGTTCCGATTTGATTCAGGAACGCTTTGGCGATCTCGACTACAGCCATATGAAAGATCTGGTGTTAGGTGTGGTGAGTCACAACTTCCGCCCGGAATTCATCAACCGTATAGATGAGGTTGTGGTATTCCATCCGTTGGGTGAACAACACATCGCGTCTATTGCGCAGATCCAACTGCAGCGTCTGTACAAACGTCTGGAAGAGCGTGGCTATGAAATCCACATCTCTGATGAAGCGCTGAAACTGCTGAGCGCAAATGGTTATGATCCGGTGTATGGGGCGCGTCCGTTGAAACGTGCAATCCAGCAGCAGATCGAAAACCCGCTGGCGCAGCAAATCCTGTCTGGAGAGTTAATTCCAGGCAAAACGATTCGTCTTGAGGTAAACGACGATCGGATTGTCGCAGTACAGTAATTCTTGATGAAATAATTAATGGGCTCTTCGGAGCCCATTTTTGTTTAAAAAACAGGCTAAAATGATGGTTTATAGAGTGGTTTGCCTGGAAAGTGAGCAGTCGATAAGTTTTTTGTATTTTTGACTTGTCAGCCAGAAATAACTCCCTATAATGCGCCTCCACTGACACGGAACAACGGCACGCAAGCCGCCTGGTCAGCAGGGTTCTCCGGTGAAAACCAGTGATGAACACCGACAGAGAAAAGCGAAATAAATGCTTGACTCTGAAGCGGG
>NZ_JAOWCD010000087.1:0-141166 GCF_030337175.1 Citrobacter sp. Ca225
TGGGTCATCATGACGCCTGCTTCGGCCAGCCAGCGATTGATGGTCTTGAACAATTGACGGGCCAGTTGATGCTGCTCGAGCAGGTGGCGGAAATTCATGATGGTGGTGCGATCCGGCAGGGCGCTATCCAGGGATAATCGGGCAAACAGGCGCATGGAGGCGATTTCGTACAGGGCATCTTCCATGGCACCGTCGCTCAGGTTGTACCAATGCTGCATGCAGTGAATACGCAGCATGGTCTCCAGCGGATAGGGCCGTCGGCCATTGCCCGCCTTGGGATAAAACGGCTCGATGACAGCGGTCATATTCTGCCATGGCAGAATCTGCTCCATGCGGGAGAGGAAAATCTCTTTTCGGGTCTGACGGCGCTTAGTGCTGAATTCACTATCGGCGAAGGTGAGTTGATGGCTCATGATGTCCCTCTGGGATGCGCTCCGGATGAATATGATGATCTCATATCAGGAACTTGTTCGCACCTTCCTTAGCCCAACTCATCATAACCCCTGTAAGTGATGTGCATAGAAAAATAAATGCAGCATTAACAAAATTATGTTTGGATGTGTAACCGTTAAGACTGTTCATGCTATTTTTGTCTATTTATTAATTGCAGTGAATAATAAAACAACTTGAATCATTCATTTGCTTTTTTAATATGATTCTACAATGCAGAATAAATATCATTTTCTCTTGTCAACTAAATATGCCACCAATAACGCCTGGGTGACATGGGGAAAGCTATTTTTATGTCATTGGCGAAAGGAAGGAAATGATTTTTTCGCCATGGTTTACGATACAGGAATGTATTAGCGTACCTGGATTTTCGGCAGCGTCCACGCTGTTTACCTTCGACTCAAGATACCGAGTCCATATAAAAAGAGTATCAGGTACAAACAGGGCAAGTGCCGTATTCCTTCATGCTTTAGCAACAAACCATCATTACGTAACGCAGGGTTACTGTTGACAACATTAGTCACTCGCAGGCAGACTTCAGGCCCATCATTATCTTCCGGATAATGCGTAAGCGTTTGACGTTATCCAACGCACCTTAATCCTGACGGTCAGGTGGAGGGGGCGTGGCGTTTCCTCGCCTTACTCTGCATTCTGGAGTAACGCATGACAGCAGTAACCCATAAAGAAAAAACATCTGCAGCGAACACATCGCTTTTTCGTATCGCGTTTGCGGTCTTTTTGACCTACATGACGGTCGGCCTGCCGCTACCCGTCATTCCACTTTTTGTTCATCATGAACTGGGCTATGGCAATACGATGGTCGGTATCGCCGTGGGGATTCAGTTTCTCGCAACCGTCTTAACACGCGGCTATGCCGGGCGACTCGCCGATCAGTACGGCGCCAAGCGTTCTGCGCTGCAGGGCATGTTTGCCTGCGCGCTGGCGGGCGGCGCGTGGCTACTGGCAGCACTCTTACCCGTTTCTGTACCGATCAAATTCGCGTTATTAATCGTCGGACGGCTGATCCTCGGCTTTGGGGAAAGCCAGTTACTGACCGGAACCCTGACCTGGGGACTGGGTCTGGTGGGGCCGGCACGTTCCGGTAAAGTGATGTCGTGGAACGGGATGGCAATTTACGGTGCGCTGGCGGCAGGGGCGCCGCTGGGTCTGCTGATCCACAGCCATTTTGGGTTTGCGGGTCTTGCGGGCACGACAATGGTGTTACCGCTGCTGGCATGGGCATTTAACGGAACGGTGCGTAAAGTACCGGCACATGCGGGTGAACGTCCCTCACTGTGGAGCGTAGTAGGGCTTATCTGGAAACCGGGTCTGGGCCTCGCGCTGCAAGGCGTGGGATTTGCCGTGATCGGCACCTTTATCTCTCTCTATTTTGCCAGCCACGGTTGGGCGATGGCGGGCTTTACGCTGACTGCGTTTGGCGGAGCCTTTGTGATCATGCGCGTGCTGTTTGGCTGGATGCCGGACCGCTTTGGCGGGGTCAGGGTGGCTATCGCTTCTCTGCTGATCGAGACCGTTGGGCTGGTCTTGCTCTGGCTGGCGCCGACGGCCTGGTTTGCGCTGCTCGGTGCGGCATTAACCGGAGCGGGGTGTTCGCTGATCTTCCCGGCGCTCGGCGTTGAAGTGGTGAAACGCGTACCGTCACAGGTCCGCGGGACCGCGCTGGGGGGGTATGCCGCATTTCAGGATATCTCTTACGCGGTCACTGGTCCGCTGGCGGGGTTGCTTGCCACGTCCTGTGGCTATCCATCCGTGTTTCTTGCCGGTGCGATTTCAGCGGTGCTGGGGATTGTGGTGACGCTACTGTCGTTTCGCCGGCGCTAGATGACCAGCCAGAAAATCAATAACGCGACCAGCAGGGCGATAAACAGCAGTCCGGGACGCGCGGTGAACGAGCGCAGCGTATCGATAACCGGTGTAAACGGACTATAAATCGGTTGAATGTGGCGGGGATCGTTTAATTCCCGATCGCGCTCGACGCGGCGCAGGAAGATCTGATTCAGGAGATCCTGCACTTGCGCGGTGGTCAGCACCGTCTGCGGTTGAATTTGCCAGGTCTGCTGGGCGTAATCTTTCAGGTTGAGCAGTTCATCGGCTTCCAGCGGTTGCTTGAGCGCCGCCTGTAGCGATTGCAGGGTAGGGGCGTGTTGCAGACTCAGGGTTTGACGCGCCTGCAGCCAGGTCGCCAGATGGGTGAACTGTTTTGCCGGGATCAGCTCACCGCTTTTCACGCCAGAAAGTTCCAGCATTGATTGCCAGATCAGCTTGCTGGATTCCCCCGTTGCGGCGGCCAGTTTGGTAACCAGTTGATTTAACGTATTGTGTTCGGCTGGCAGTAGCGGGCGATCGGTCGCCGGGCGCTGCTGCGGCTGCGGGATCGACAACTGTCCCTGCTGTAAAAGCGTTAGCACGTTCTTAAGCTGTTCCGGTTTGAGTTGGCTGAGCGCCGTTTGTCCGTACTGCTGACGAATAAAATCGCTGACCGCCTGGCGGTTATTTCCCTGAGTCAGTAATTCTGTCAACTGTGAAAGCACCTGGCGGTTGGCATGATTTTGTTGGGCCACACCGAGGCGCTGGTTGAGATTTTGTTCCGCCGCAGGGAAATGGCGCGACAGCAGTGGAGTATCGCTTTTTACGCCGAGATCGTGCTTCATACCTGCCCACACTTCCGCACTTTGCTGTTGCGTCAGTGAAATCAGGCGCGTTATCAGGCGTTCCAGTACGGTCCGCTGTTGCGTGGAGAGCGGTTGTTCGCCCGCCGTGGAAACCGCAGGTTGCCCTTCACCGGGAGGGCGTGCGGGAGTACCGGAAATGGGTTGCATCATCACTTATCCTTAAACCATCAATCTTAGCAAAGTATGCCTGGCGGCCAGATTATGGCACACTTGCCCGGTTAACTCTCGTTCTCAAACAGGTACGACAGACGTGAAAATTCTCGTTGATGAAAATATGCCTTATGCCCGCGAATTGTTTAGTCGTCTGGGTGAGGTCAAAGCGGTTCCCGGACGTCCCATCCCTGTCGCTGAGCTGGATGATGCCGATGCGTTAATGGTGCGTTCGGTCACCAAAGTGAACGCGTCGCTGCTGGAAGGGAAAGCCATCAAGTTTGTGGGTACCGCAACTGCGGGTACCGACCATGTGGATGAGGACTGGCTCAGGCAGGCGGGCATCGGATTTTCAGCGGCACCAGGCTGTAACGCCATTGCGGTGGTGGAATATGTGTTCTCCGCGCTACTGATGCTGGCAGAACGTGACGGATTCGCGCTGCGCGATCGTACAGTCGGGATTGTCGGTGTAGGTAACGTCGGTGGACGCCTGCAGGCGCGACTGGAAGCGCTGGGGATCCGCACGCTGTTATGCGATCCACCCCGTGCGGATCGCGGGGACGAGGGCGACTTCCGCTCGCTTGATGAACTGGTTCAGGAAGCGGATGTCCTGACATTCCACACGCCGCTGTTTAAAGAAGGGCCTTACAAAACGCTGCATCTGGCCGATGATGCGCTGATTTCTCGTCTGAAACCGGGCTCTATTCTGATTAATGCCTGTCGTGGCGCCGTGGTGGATAACGCCGCGTTGCTGGCGCGTCTTAAAGCCGGACAGGATCTGAGTGTGGTTCTGGATGTCTGGGAAGGCGAGCCGGATCTGAATGTCGACCTGTTGAACACGATCGATATCGGCACCGCGCACATTGCGGGCTACACGCTGGAAGGCAAAGCGCGCGGCACCACGCAGGTCTTTGAAGCATATAGCGCATTTATCGGTCATGAGCAGCGTGTCGCACTGGATACCTTGCTGCCGGCCCCGGAATTTGGCCGTATTACGCTGCATGGTCCGTTGGATCAGCCGACGCTGAAAAGACTGGTGCATTTGGTGTATGATGTGCGCCGCGACGATGCGCCGCTGCGCAACGTTGCCGGAATACCGGGTGAATTTGATAAACTGCGCAAAAATTACCTCGAGCGTCGTGAATGGTCCTCACTGTATGTGATGTGCGACGACGCAGATGCGGCGGCGTTACTGTGTAAACTGGGTTTTAACGCAGTTCATCACCCGACACGTTAATGTCTTCTTAATGCCCCCTGACGAATAATCGGCAGGGAGGCTTATGCTTTTCTGGAGTAAACCACCATGTCTGAAGGCTGGAATATTGCCGTCCTCGGCGCGACGGGCGCCGTTGGCGAAGCGTTGCTTGAAACCCTGGCTGAACGTCAGTTCCCGGTTGGGGAAATTTTTGCGCTGGCACGTAATGAAAGCGCAGGCGAACATCTGCGCTTTGGTGGTAAGTCAGTGATTGTGCAGGATGCGGCCGAATTTGACTGGACGCAGGCGCAACTGGCCTTTTTCGTTGCTGGCGTTGAGGCCACGGCGGCCTGGGTTGAAGAGGCGACAAACGCGGGCTGTCTGGTCATTGATTCCAGCGGTCTGTTCGCGCTTGAACCCGACGTTCCGCTGGTGGTGCCGGAAGTGAACCCGTTCGTGCTGGCGGACTATCGCAATCGCAATGTGATCGCCGTGCCGAACAGCCTGACCAGCCAACTGCTGGCCGCGCTGAAACCGCTTATCGATCAGGGTGGGCTTTCTCGCATCACCGTAACCAGTCTGCTTTCGGCATCTGCGCAGGGTAAAAAAGCGGTCGATGCACTGGCCGGACAAAGCGCGAAACTGCTGAACGGGATCCCCATCGATGAAGATGATTTCTTTGGTCGCCAACTGGCGTTCAACATGTTGCCGTTGTTGCCGGATCGCGAAGGCAGCGTGCGTGAAGAGCGGCGGATCGTCGATGAAGTACGCAAAATCATGCAGGATGATGGGTTGTTGATCTCGGCAAACTGCGTACAGTCACCGGTGTTTTACGGTCACGCGCAGATGGTGGCATTTGAAGCGCTGCGTCCACTGGCTGCCGAAGAGGCGCGTGATGCCTTTTCCCGCGGCGAAGACATTGTACTGTCAGAAGAGAGTGAATTTCCGACCCAGGTGGGCGACGCTTCAGGCAGCGCGCATCTGTCTGTGGGCTGCGTGCGTAACGATTACGGCATGCCGGAACAGGTTCAGTTCTGGTCCGTGGCGGATAACGTCCGCTTTGGCGGCGCGCTGATGGCGGTGAAAATTGCGGAAAAACTGGTGCAGGAGTACCTGTACTGATGTCTGACCAGCTACAACCGCCGGTGTATAAAATTGCGCTGGGCATCGAGTATGACGGCAGCAAATATTATGGCTGGCAGCGTCAGAATGAAGTCCGCAGTGTGCAGGAAAAGCTGGAAAAGGCGCTTTCACTGGTCGCCAATGAGCCGATTAACGTCTTTTGCGCCGGGCGCACCGATGCCGGTGTGCACGGCACCGGACAGGTTGTGCATTTTGAAACCACCGCGCTGCGTAAAGATGCGGCCTGGACATTGGGTGTAAATGCGAATTTGCCTGGTGACATTGCGGTGCGATGGGTGAAAGCTGTACCGGAAGATTTTCACGCGCGATTCAGCGCCACGGCTCGCCGATATCGTTACATCATCTACAATCACCGGTTACGTCCGGCGGTGTTAGGCAAAGGGGTGACGCATTATTACGAGCCGCTGGACGCCGAACGCATGCATCGTGCGGCGCAGTGTCTGATTGGCGAAAATGACTTTACGTCGTTTCGCGCCGTCCAGTGCCAGTCGCGCACGCCGTGGCGCAACGTGATGCATATTAATGTGTCGCGCCATGGGGCGTATGTGGTGGTCGATATCAAAGCGAATGCCTTTGTACATCATATGGTCAGGAACATTGTTGGCAGCCTGATGGAAGTAGGCGCCCACAACCAGCCGGAGAGCTGGATAGCAGAGTTGTTAGCGGCAAAGGACAGAACGCTCGCAGCGGCAACGGCGAAGGCCGAAGGACTGTATCTGGTTGCGGTGGACTACCCTGACCGGTTTGACCTTCCTAAACCGCCTATGGGCCCGCTCTTTCTGGCGGACTAATTCGAGTCGTATAAAGGCACAACTATGGACCTGATTTACTTTCTCATCGATTTTATCCTGCACATTGATGTGCACCTGGCGGAACTGGTCGCAGAGTACGGCGTCTGGGTTTACGCAATTTTGTTCCTGATTTTGTTCTGTGAAACCGGACTGGTGGTCACGCCGTTCCTGCCGGGGGACTCCCTGCTGTTTGTGGCGGGGGCGCTGGCGTCGCTGGGCACCAACGATCTCAATGTGCACCTGATGGTGGTGTTGATGCTGATTGCCGCGATTGTCGGGGATGCGGTGAACTACACTATTGGTCGCCTGTTCGGCGAGAAGTTATTCAGTAACCCGGACTCGAAGATTTTCCGCCGTAGCTATCTGGACAAAACACACCAGTTTTACGAAAAACACGGTGGAAAAACCATCATTCTCGCCCGCTTTGTGCCGATTGTCAGAACATTTGCACCGTTTGTGGCGGGAATGGGGCATATGTCGTATCGTCATTTTGCGGCGTATAACGTGATAGGGGCACTGTTGTGGGTTCTGCTCTTTACCTATGCCGGTTACTTCTTCGGCACCATTCCGATGATTCAGAACAACCTTAAGTTGCTGATCGTCGGGATTATTGTGGTATCGATCCTGCCGGGCGTGGTGGAAATTGTTCGCCATAAACGCGCAGCGTCACGTGTAACAAAATAGAAACTAACTCAGCGGTTCGACCACTTTTTTGTCCAAAGTTTCGGGCTGTTATGTTTTAATGTGCAACATTCATGGTCTGTTGGGGGCAAAAATGGCATTATGCGCCCCCACGGCAAAACTGGAACACACCAGGTTCAGGCAGAAAGGTCATAAATGAGCTGGATTGAACGAATTAAAAGCAACATTACTCCCACCCGCAAGGCAAGCATTCCTGAAGGGGTGTGGACTAAGTGTGATAGCTGCGGTCAGGTTTTATACCGTGCTGAGCTGGAACGTAATCTTGAGGTCTGTCCGAAGTGTGACCATCACATGCGTATGTCGGCGCGTAACCGCCTGCATAGCCTGTTAGATGAAGGAACGCTGGTGGAGCTGGGTAGCGAACTCGAGCCGAAAGACGTGCTGAAGTTCCGTGACTCCAAGAAATACAAAGACCGTCTGGCGTCCGCGCAAAAGGAAACCGGCGAGAAAGATGCGCTGGTCGTGATGAAGGGTACGCTTCACGGCATGCCGGTTGTGGCAGCGGCATTTGAGTTTGCTTTCATGGGCGGCTCGATGGGTTCTGTGGTCGGCGCACGTTTTGTCCGTGCCGTTGAACAGGCGCTGGAAGATAACTGCCCGCTGGTATGCTTCTCCGCCTCCGGCGGCGCGCGTATGCAGGAAGCGCTGATGTCGCTGATGCAGATGGCGAAAACCTCTGCGGCGCTGGCAAAAATGCAGGAGCGCGGTCTGCCGTACATCTCCGTGCTGACTGATCCAACAATGGGCGGCGTCTCTGCAAGCTTCGCGATGCTCGGCGATCTCAACATTGCTGAACCGAAAGCGCTGATCGGCTTCGCGGGTCCGCGCGTTATTGAGCAAACCGTACGTGAGAAACTGCCGCCGGGATTCCAGCGCAGTGAGTTTCTGATCGAAAAAGGCGCTATCGATATGATCATCCGCCGTCCGGAGATGCGCCTGAAACTGGCGAGCATTCTGGCGAAGCTGATGAATCTGCCGGCGCCAAATCCGGATACTCCGCGTGAAGGCGTGGTGGTGCCGCCGGTGCCGGATCAGGAACCCGAGGCCTGATAACTGAAAAGGGCAGGGCCACAGGCGCTGCCCTTTTGCTTTTCTCAACGTAACGATTTCACGGGCATCATGAATAACAAACGTATTCCTAAAGCCACGTCGCCCCTGGCCTCGTGGCTTTCTTATCTGGAAAACCTCCACGCGAAAACGATCGATCTGGGCCTTGAGCGCGTAAGCCAGGTGGCTGCGCGACTGGGCGTACTGAAGCCTGCGCCGTTTGTCTTCACCGTGGCTGGCACTAATGGCAAAGGCACGACCTGCCGGACGCTGGAGTCGGTATTGACGGCGGCGGGATATAACGTCGGGGTATACAGTTCGCCGCATCTGGTGCGTTACACTGAACGTGTGCGTGTACGTGGCAATGAACTGCCCGAATCGGCTCACACTGAATCCTTTGCCGAGATCGAAGCGGCGCGTGGGGACATCTCGCTGACCTATTTCGAATACGGCACTTTGTCTGCATTGTGGCTGTTTAAGCAGGCACAACTGGATGTGGTGATCCTGGAAGTTGGGCTGGGTGGACGACTCGACGCGACAAATATCGTCGATGCCGATGTTGGCGTAGTCACCAGCATCGCGCTGGATCATACCGACTGGCTGGGGCCGGATCGTGAAAGCATTGGCCGTGAAAAGGCCGGTATTTTCCGTGCGGGAAAACCGGCGATTGTCGGCGAACCCGAAATGCCTTATACCATCGCCGATGTCGCACTGGAGAAAGGCGCGCGGTTACAGCGTCGTGGCGAGGACTGGCAGTTTACGGTAACGGAGACGGGCTGGTCCTTTAGCGATCGCCACGGTAGCCTGGTGAATTTACCGCTGCCACAGGTGCCTCAACCTAATGCGGCGACTGCGCTGGCGGCACTGCGCGCCAGCGGCCTGAACGTCAGTGAGCAGGCGATTCGCGACGGGATTGCCCGGGCGATTCTACCAGGACGTTTCCAGATTGTGAGCGAGTCGCCGCGCGTCATTCTTGATGTCGCGCATAATCCTCATGCGGCGGAATATCTCACCGGACGGCTGAAAATGTTGCCGAAAAAGGGGCGCGTTCTTGCCGTTATCGGTATGCTACATGATAAGGATATTGCGGGAACGTTGGCCTGGTTGAAAAGCGTGGTCGACGACTGGTATTGTGCTCCGCTGGAAGGCCCCCGGGGCGCAACGGCAGAACAACTGCTGGAACATCTCGGTAAAGGCAGTGTCTATGACAGTGTCGCGCTGGCATGGCATGCGGCGCTGGCAGACGCGAGACCAGAAGATACCGTACTGGTGTGCGGTTCATTTCACACGGTTGCACATGTCATGGAAGTGATGGACGCGGGGAGAATCGGTGGCGAGTAAGTTTCAGAATCGTTTAGTCGGCACGATCGTGCTGGTCGCGCTGGGCGTCATTGTGTTGCCCGGGCTGCTCGACGGGCAGAAAAAACATTATCAGGATGAATTCGCGGCGATCCCGCTGGTCCCGAAACCGGGCGATCGCGATGAGCCGGATATGATGCCAGCGGCAACGCAGGCTTTGCCGACTCAGCCGCCAGAAGGGGCGGCGGAAGAGGTACGGGCAGGCGATGCGGCGGCACCGTCGTTGGATCCGTCACGCTATGCTTCAGCGAATAATCCTGAGCTTGATTCGACGCCAGCGCCGGTAGAGCAGCCCAAACCAAAACCGGTTGAAAAGCCGAAGCCGCAACCGAAGCCGCCTGTAGAGGCAACGCCTGCTCCGGTTCCCGCTCCTGCGCCAAAACCGGCGGCAGAAGAGAAACCGGCGCCAACGGGTAAAGCCTACGTTGTGCAGTTAGGGGCGCTGAAAAATGCCGATAAGGTCAATGAGATCGTGGGTAAACTTCGTGCCGCAGGTTTCCGGGTATATACTTCTCCGTCAACGCCAGTACAGGGTAAAATAACCCGTATTCTCGTGGGGCCGGATGCATCACGCGACAAGCTGAAAGGCTCGCTCGGCGAGCTGCAGCAAATCTCCGGATTAAGCGGAGTGGTGATGGGGTACAGCCCGAACTAAGTGAGGGTTGCCTGATGACAGCGCTCGGCGTCTTATCAGGCTTCCCACCTTGTTGTATGTCGGCCGGATAAGGCGTTTACACCGCCATCCGGCAGTGCCCGAAGAGGCATAAAACGGTATGGCGTTGAAGTTTTTTTCAGCGCCATTTTTATTTACGCGCGGGAAGGAAATCCCTACGCAAACGTTTTCTTTTTCTGTTAGAATGCGCCCCGAACAGGACGACAGGGCGTAAAATCGTGGGACACATATGGTCTGGATTGATTACGCCATTATCGCGGTGATTGGTTTTTCCTGTCTGGTTAGCCTGATCCGTGGCTTTGTTCGTGAAGCGTTATCGTTGGTGACATGGGGTTGTGCTTTCTTTGTCGCCAGCCATTACTACACTTACCTGTCTGTCTGGTTTTCGGGCTTTGAAGACGAACTGGTTCGAAACGGGATTGCCATCGCGGTGCTGTTTATCGCGACGCTGATCGTCGGCGCCATTGTGAACTACGTGGTAGGGCAACTGGTTGAGAAAACCGGTCTGTCAGGTACCGACCGGGTTCTGGGGGTCTGTTTCGGGGCTCTGCGCGGCGTGTTGATTGTGGCTGCTATTCTGTTCTTTCTCGACACCTTTACCGGCCTGTCGAAAGGTGAGGACTGGAGTAAGTCACGGCTGATCCCGGAGTTCAGTTTCATCATCAGATGGTTCTTTGACTATCTGCAAAGCTCGTCAAGTTTCTTGCCCAGAGCATAAGCGTTGGGTTGTAGCTTAACGAGGAAAAAGACGTATGTGCGGTATTGTCGGTATCGCCGGTGTTATGCCGGTTAACCAGTCGATTTATGACGCCTTAACAGTGCTTCAGCATCGTGGTCAGGATGCCGCTGGCATTATCACCATCGATGCAAATAACTGCTTCCGTTTGCGTAAGGCAAACGGTCTGGTGAGTGATGTTTTTGAAGCTCGCCACATGCAGCGTATGCAGGGCAACATGGGCATCGGTCATGTGCGTTATCCAACGGCTGGCAGCTCCAGCGCCTCTGAAGCTCAACCTTTCTACGTCAACTCCCCGTATGGCATCACGCTTGCCCACAATGGCAACCTGACCAATGCCCACGAACTGCGTAAAAAGCTGTTTGAGGAGAAGCGCCGTCACATCAATACCACCTCAGATTCTGAGATCCTGCTCAATATCTTCGCCAGTGAACTGGATAACTTCCGTCACTACCCGCTGGAAGCAGACAACATTTTTGCCGCGATTGCCGCGACCAACCGCCAGATCCGCGGCGCGTATGCCTGTGTGGCGATGATTATTGGTCACGGTATGGTTGCCTTCCGTGACCCGAACGGTATCCGTCCGCTAGTGTTGGGTAAACGTGATGTCGGCGACGGTCGCACCGAATATATGGTGGCGTCTGAAAGCGTCGCGCTGGATACCCTGGGCTTTGAATTCCTGCGTGACGTTGCGTCGGGCGAAGCGGTTTATATCACGGAGAAAGGGCAGCTATTCACCCGTCAGTGTGCCGAAAACCCGGTCAGCAATCCGTGCCTGTTCGAGTATGTTTACTTCGCGCGTCCGGATTCCTTCATCGACAAGATTTCCGTTTACAGCGCCCGTGTGAACATGGGTACCAAGCTTGGCGAAAAAATTGCTCGTGAGTGGGAGGATCTGGATATCGACGTGGTCATCCCGATTCCAGAAACCTCCTGCGATATCGCGCTGGAAATTGCGCGTATTCTCGGCAAGCCGTACCGTCAGGGGTTTGTGAAAAACCGCTACGTTGGTCGTACCTTTATCATGCCGGGACAGCAGCTGCGCCGTAAGTCCGTACGCCGCAAACTGAACGCCAACCGCGCGGAGTTCCGCGATAAAAATGTTCTGCTGGTGGATGACTCCATTGTGCGCGGCACCACCTCAGAGCAGATTATTGAGATGGCACGTGAAGCCGGGGCGAAAAAGGTCTATCTGGCCTCTGCGGCACCAGAGATTCGCTTCCCGAACGTGTACGGCATCGATATGCCTACTGCAAACGAACTTATTGCGCATGGTCGTGAAGTGGATGAGATTCGCCAGATCATCGGCGCAGACGGTCTTATCTTCCAGGACCTGGATGATCTGATCGACGCGGTCCGTACCGAAAACCCGGATATCCAGCAGTTTGAATGTTCCGTGTTTAACGGCGTATACGTTACGAAGGATGTAGATCAGCAGTATCTCGATTTTCTCGATTCCCTGCGTAATGACGATGCCAAAGCAGTTCAGTTGCAGAACGAAGTTGAAAACCTCGAGATGCACAACGAAGGGTAATCTCTGACCTGCCAGGGGGCGAATCCCGCCCCCTGACTTGCAACTCCCCATAAAATCCTGCAAAGTCAGCCCAGAAGTCAGACAGGGCGATAAATCATGAAGCGACTCATTATTGGTATTTCGGGTGCCAGCGGCGCCATTTACGGCGTGCGGCTGCTCCAGGTGTTGCGCGATGTACCGGATGTTGAAACGCATCTGATCATGAGCCAGGCCGCCCGCCAGACGCTTTCTCTCGAGACTGACTTATCGCTGCGTGATGTTCAGGCGCTCGCGACCGTGACGCACGATGCGCGCGATATTGCCGCCAGCATCTCCTCCGGCTCTTTTCAGACCGCCGGAATGGTCATTCTGCCGTGCTCAATTAAAACGCTTTCTGGCATTGTCCATAGCTATACCGATGGCCTGTTGACCCGCGCGGCAGACGTGGTGTTAAAAGAGCGCCGCCCACTGGTGCTGTGCGTTCGGGAAACGCCGCTCCATCTGGGGCATTTGCGCTTAATGACCCAGGCAGCGGAAATTGGTGCGGTCATTATGCCACCGGTTCCGGCGTTTTATCATCGTCCACAGACGCTGGATGATGTGATAAATCAGACAGTTAATCGCGTCCTCGATCAGTTTGATATCGCCCTTCCGCAGGACCTTTTTACCCGTTGGCAGGGTGCATAATATTGCCCCGTCGGCGGGCCTTTTTGCATCAATTGCCCTGAAACAGGGCAATTTTGTAACCGCGATCATATCCTCAACATTTAATTCGCTAAATCCATCTGAAACGCTGCGGTTCATCCGTCAGACCTGCTATCTTCAACATCAGGACAATATTGCAACGTTTTATTAACATATTTAACGTCGAATATCCCGAGCGGCGCGAAAATGGCATAAGACCTGCATGAAAAAGCCTGCAAACGCACAACACAACGTAAAACATAATAAAGTCATTCCACTTGAGGGTTATGTATGAAGAAGTCAATTCTCGCTCTGTCATTGCTGATTGGTCTATCTGCTACTGCATCCAGCTATGCAGCGCTGCCGCAAACGGTGCGCATTGGCACGGATACCACCTACGCTCCGTTCTCTTCAAAAGATGCCAAAGGCGACTTCATCGGCTTTGATATCGATTTGGGCAATGAGATGTGTAAGCGTATGCAGGTCAAATGTACCTGGGTCGCCAGTGATTTCGATGCACTGATCCCGTCGCTCAAAGCGAAGAAAATTGATGCCATTATCTCTTCGCTCTCCATAACCGATAAGCGCCAGCAGGAAATTGCCTTCTCCGACAAACTGTACGCGGCGGATTCGCGTCTGATCGCGGCGAAAGGCTCCCCGATTCAGCCAACGCTTGACGCGCTTAAAGGTAAGCACGTTGGCGTGTTACAAGGCTCCACTCAGGAAGCCTATGCCAATGACACCTGGCGTAGCAAAGGCGTGGATGTGGTGGCCTACGCAAACCAGGATTTGATTTACTCTGACCTGACGGCGGGCCGTCTTGATGCGGCATTGCAGGACGAAGTTGCCGCCAGTGAAGGTTTCCTCAAACAGCCTGCGGGCAAAGACTTTGCTTTTGCCGGCCCTTCCGTGAAGGATAAAAAGTACTTCGGCGACGGTACAGGCGTCGGTTTACGTAAAGACGATACGGAACTGAAAGCTGCCTTTGATAAGGCGCTGGCCGATCTGCGTCAGGATGGCACTTACGACAAGATGGCGAAAAAGTATTTTGACTTTAACGTCTACGGCGACTGATACCTGAATACGGGGGACCTGACTGCACCGTTTGGGTTAGCCATAGCGGTGCGTGACGGGTTGAATGCACCATTATGGTGCAATTATGGCGGTTGAACAGAGCGGAAGTGCATATTTAAGCGCTTTTCATGCAAAATAAACCGGGGACAGGGCAGAATGTTTTGCCTTGTCGACCCGATTAATGGCACGATAACTGCACCTGGTCCTGTAAACATCCCCTATAAAAGACAGTCTGTTGAGGATAGTTATGAAAAAACTGGTGTTATCTCTTTCTCTGGTCCTGGCTTTCTCCAGTGCTACCGCAGCCTTTGCCGCCATTCCACAAAAAGTTCGTATTGGTACCGATCCAACCTACGCCCCGTTTGAGTCGAAGAATGCGCAGGGTGAATTGGTGGGTTTTGATATCGATCTGGCGAAAGAGCTGTGCAAACGTATTAATACGCAATGTACCTTCGTTGAGAACCCGCTGGATGCGCTGATCCCGTCGTTAAAAGCGAAGAAAATCGACGCTATCATGTCCTCGCTTTCGATTACTGAAAAGCGTCAGCAGGAAATCGCCTTCACTGACAAACTTTATGCAGCTGACTCGCGTCTGGTCGTGGCCAAGTCATCAGACATTCAGCCGACCGTTGAGTCGCTGAAAGGCAAACGCGTCGGTGTGCTGCAGGGCACCACTCAGGAGACGTTTGGTAACGAACACTGGGCGCCAAAAGGCATTGAGATTGTGTCGTATCAGGGGCAGGACAATATTTACTCTGACCTGACTGCGGGGCGTATTGATGCTGCATTCCAGGACGAAGTTGCCGCAAGCGAAGGCTTCCTGAAACAACCCGTTGGCAAAGATTACAAATTCGGCGGCCCGTCTGTGAAAGACGAAAAACTGTTTGGTGTAGGGACCGGCATGGGTCTGCGCAAAGAGGATAACGAACTGCGTGAAGCCCTGAACAAAGCGTTTGCAGAAATGCGCGCTGACGGAACTTACGAGAAGCTGGCGAAGAAATACTTTGATTTTGATGTTTATGGCGGTTAATCCCCGCAGGTGCAGATAAAGCCCAGGACGTGATGATGAACCGGTTTTATGCTTGATGGCACTGCGCTTATCCGGCCTACAGGTGATTGCTGTAGGGCGGATAAGGCTACGCCGCCATTCGGCATAACAGGTAGCACCATCACGTCAAAAGAGGCTTCTAACTCGCCACTCACGACAGGACAGGCAGCATGTTGTACGGGTTTTCAGGTGTTATTTTACAGGGCGCAATTGTCACGCTGGAACTGGCTCTCAGTTCCGTGGTGCTGGCCGTTCTGATCGGCCTCGTCGGTGCGGGGGCTAAACTCTCGCAAAACCGGGTGACGGGGCTTATTTTCGAAGCTTATACCACCCTCATTCGCGGGGTGCCGGATCTGGTGCTGATGCTGCTGATTTTTTATGGCCTGCAGATAGCACTCAACACATTAACCGATGCGATAGGCATCAGTCAGATTGATATCGACCCGATGGTCGCTGGTATTATTACGCTCGGTTTTATCTATGGCGCGTATTTTACAGAAACCTTTCGTGGCGCTTTTATGGCGGTACCAATAGGACATATTGAAGCCGCTACCGCTTTCGGTTTTACCTCTTCACAAATTTTCCGCCGTATTATGTTTCCGGCAATGATGCGCTACGCGCTGCCGGGGATTGGGAATAACTGGCAGGTGATCCTCAAAGCGACGGCGCTGGTCTCGCTGCTCGGTCTGGAAGATGTGGTCAAAGCCACGCAACTGGCCGGAAAGAGCACCTGGGAGCCATTCTATTTCGCCATCGTCTGCGGGCTTATCTATCTGGTATTTACTACGGTTTCCAATGGTGTGCTGCTGTTCCTTGAGCGCCGTTACTCCGTCGGTGTGAAGAGGGCTGACCTGTGATTGAGATAATTCAGGAGTACTGGAAATCCCTGTTGTGGACGGATGGCTACCGGTTTACGGGGGTGGCGATTACGCTGTGGCTGCTGATTTCCTCCGTGGTGATGGGCGGCATTCTGGCCGTTTTTCTGGCCATTGGTCGTGTTTCCAGCAACAAATTCATCCAGTTTCCCATCTGGCTGTTTACCTATATTTTTCGCGGGACGCCATTGTACGTTCAGCTACTGGTGTTCTATTCAGGGATGTACACGCTGGAGATAGTCAAAGGCACCGATTTTCTGAACGCTTTCTTCCGCAGCGGTCTGAACTGTACCGTTCTGGCGCTGACGCTGAACACGTGCGCCTATACCACAGAGATTTTCGCCGGGGCCATTCGCTCTGTTCCGCACGGTGAAATTGAAGCCGCGCGCGCGTATGGCTTCTCCTCATTCAAAATGTATCGTTGCATTATTTTGCCTTCGGCGTTGCGTATCGCGTTACCCGCGTACAGCAACGAGGTCATTTTAATGCTGCACTCCACGGCGCTGGCGTTCACGGCAACGGTTCCGGATCTGCTGAAAATCGCCCGTGATATTAACTCGGCGACCTACCAGCCCTTTACCGCTTTCGGTATTGCCGCCGTGCTGTACTTAATCATATCGTATGTCCTGATAAGCCTGTTCCGCCGTGCGGAAAGGCGCTGGTTGCAGCATGTTTCCTCTAAATAATTCGGGTAACACGATGTCTGAGAATAAATTAAACGTTATCGATTTGCACAAACGCTACGGCGAACACGAAGTGCTGAAAGGGGTTTCACTGCAGGCCAACGCCGGAGATGTGATCAGTATTATTGGCTCATCCGGCTCCGGGAAAAGTACTTTTTTGCGCTGCATAAACTTCCTCGAAAAACCGAGCGAAGGGTCGATTGTGGTCAACGGCCAGAACATCAACCTGGTGCGTGACAAAGACGGTCAGCTTAAGGTAGCGGATAAAAATCAGCTTCGTTTACTGCGAACCCGCCTGACGATGGTGTTTCAGCACTTTAACCTGTGGAGCCACATGACGGTGCTGGAAAACGTCATGGAAGCGCCAATTCAGGTGTTGGGTCTGAGCAAACAGGAAGCCCGTGAACGGGCGACCAAATACCTGGCGAAAGTCGGCATTGATGAGCGTGCACAGGGGAAATACCCGGTGCATCTTTCCGGTGGTCAGCAGCAGCGAGTGTCGATTGCGCGCGCCCTGGCGATGGAGCCGGAAGTGTTGCTCTTTGATGAACCAACCTCGGCGCTGGATCCTGAACTGGTCGGCGAGGTGCTGCGTATCATGCAGCAACTGGCCGAAGAGGGGAAAACGATGGTGGTGGTGACGCACGAAATGGGCTTTGCCCGCCATGTCTCCAGCCACGTGATTTTCTTGCATCAGGGGAAAATCGAAGAAGAAGGCAATCCAGAGCAACTCTTCGGTAACCCCCAAAGTCCACGCCTGCAACAGTTCCTGAAAGGATCGCTGAAGTAACGGGTTCAGGCGTATCGTTAAGGTAAGCCGGGAAAGGCAACAGCCTCCCGGCTTTTTTTGCGAGTGACTTTCCGTAAGCCCTGAAAATATTGCAGACCAGCGCATTTACCCTGGATTCATCACCGCAAAGCGCAATGTCTGTTGGTGTCGCAGACGATTAACGCGCGTAACGTCATGTCATCGACTCACAGGGATGATGGTATGGCCATGACAACAGCTAAGGTTACAGCGCATGATGCGGTCTTTAAAACGTTCATGTGCCACCCGGACACTGCCAGAGATTTCCTGGAATTCCATCTGCCTGCTTCATTGCGGCAACTTTGCGATCTGGACTCGCTGAAACTCGAGTCAGGTAGCTTTATTGAAGAGAATTTCCGTGCGTATTATTCCGATGTTCTTTGGTCGTTAAAGACGGCGGAAGGAGAGGGCTTTATCTATGTGGTGATTGAACATCAAAGTTCACCCGATGCTCATATGGCATTCCGACTGATGCGCTATGCCATGGGGGCAATGCAACGTCATCTCGATGCCGGACATAAAAAACTGCCATTGGTGATCCCGATGTTATTTTATCACGGCGCGGTGACGCCCTATCCCTTCTCCTTGTGTTGGCTGGATGAATTTGCCGATCACTCTACGGCAAGACAGCTCTATACCGCTGCCTTTCCTCTGGTTGATATCACGGTTGTGGCGGATGATGACATTATGCAGCATCGACGGATAGCGCTCCTGGAGTTAATGCAAAAGCATATCCGCAAGCGTGATTTAATGGGCTTGATGGAGCAATTAGTTGCCCTGTTGATTAAGGGTTACGCTAATGACAGCCAGTTGAAAACGCTGTTTAATTATATGATGCAAACCGGTGACGCCGCGCATTTTAGTGAGTTTCTTGCCGAGGTTGCCCAGCGTTCACCCCACCACAAGGAGAGACTAATGACTATCGCCGACAGATTGCGTCAGCAGGGGTTAGATCAGGGGATTCAACAGGGCAAACGCGATGAAGCCCAGCGGATTGCACGTATGATGCTGGCAGATGGGATTGATGCCCACACCGTCGCCAGGATAACCGGTCTTCCCGTTGACGAGCTTACCGCTACGCGCGCCTGAGACTTTCTTGCGTCGATGAACGGTTAACCTCACGCCATCTCCAGACGGTATCCCCAGTCGTCATAGTGGATACCGTTGATCTCAAACGCTTTCTCCAGCACCTGCGTACGCACAAATCCCAGTTTTTCCAGCAGGCGGACTGAACCCCGGTTCTCGGCAAGCACCCAGGCGTTGATGGCTTTCACGCCAGCTTCGCGGAAGGCATAGTCGCAGACGGCACGAACGGCCTCACTGGCGATACCGCGTCCCTGGACGGCGGGAATAACGCAATAACCGATGTCAGCTTCCTGCGGAAAATGATGACTGATTTGTAAGCCAATGTCGCCCAGCGGTGTGACATCGTGATGCTGGCGGATCACGAAGGTGTGTTTTGAGGTAAGACGACGCGCAAACAGCAAACGCGTTTCGCGTTCCGGGCAGAGGTTGCCCATAAAACGCATGATGTCCGGATTTTCACGAAGCGCGAGGAAAAAGGGCCAGTCTGTGGGTTGAAACGGGGAAAGCGTCAGTCGTTCGGTTGTGAGTCGTGCCATAAAATCGCCATTCCGGGAGCCAGTGAGACTACCTTACCACCGGAACGGCGAGAGTGAACAGGGAAGACGTTAGCGAACGACATCCGCCAGCGCTTCTTCAAGGTCATACCAACGGAAGGGAAATCCGGCGGCTTCCAGTCGTTTGGGCAGGGCGCGTTGCCCACCCAGCACCAGTACCGATGATTCGCCCATCAGCAGGCGAATCACGGTGGCTGGTACGCGAAGAATGGCTGGCCGTTGCAGGGCATGTCCCAGCGCATGAGCAAACTGCTCATTGCGTACCGGATAGGGCGAGACCATGTTGAACGGCCCACGCAGGTCGTTATCCAGCAGCCAGAGAATCGCATTGACCATATCATCAATGTGGATCCAGGCCAGATACTGGCGACCGTTGCCAATGGGGCCACCGAGACCCAGACGAAACGGTGGAACCATTTTACCGAGGATCCCGCCCTTTGGTGCCAGCACCACGCCGGTACGCAGCAGGCAAACACGCGTTTTGTCGCTTTGCGCTTCGCAGGCAATTTGCTCCCAGCGTGCGCAAAGTTTATGGGTGAATTCGTTATGCGGCGGTTCTTCCTCAGTGACGACCACTTCGCCCAGATCGCCATAATAACCTGTGGCAGAACCTGAAATCAGGACTGACGGCGGGGTTTCACTGGCATTAATGAGGTCCGCCAGTTTCTGGGTGATGCGCCAGCGGCTCTGACACAAGCGATCTTTTTGCTCCGTCGTCCAGCGCTTGTCAGCAATGGGCTCACCGGCCAGGTTAATCACCGCGTCAAAACCGTCGAGATTTTGCTTATCTTCCAGCGTGTCCCACAGTGTCACCCGGTCATTGAGCTTTTCCCGGGCAGTATCGCGGTGGCGGGTCAGTACGGTCACCTGATGACCAAGTTCCTGCAGGCGCGGGACCAGGTGTCCTCCAATAAGGCCAGTCCCTCCAGTTACCAGTATCTTCATGCAGCCTCCCGTGATGTCGGTTAGCGCTGCCAGCTCAACGTCATGGAGACGGAATCGGCATAACGCAACGCGTGTAGTTTGTCGACTTCCACTTCAGCATAAGTGACCCAGTGGTGTTCGCGTGCGATATCGAGCACATCCTGGGTTAATTTTTCTAACAATGAGAAGCGATTGTTCTCAACGTGCAGGATGATATTTTTGGTGATCGTGCGGTAATTCAACGCATCATTGATATCTTCGCTGACGCGAGCCTTGTCCGCCGGATAGTGAATCGCAACGTTGATGACAATATCCTGTCGGTTATTGATCTCTTCCTCTTTGATGCCAATGAAAGTGCGTAAGCGAAGGTTTTTTATACGAATTATAGCGTCATGATGTGACATTGCAGGTCTCCTCCATGTATGAACTCTCGCATGATACACGAGAACCCGGTCGCGTTATCCTTTTGCTCACGCAGGATCCTGATGCGCCAGCATCATTGCGCGCTCTGTGGCGGGCCGACTGCGAATGCGCTCAAACCAATTCTTCACGGCAGGAAAGATGTCCAGGTCGACGCGCTGACGCTGCCAGGCGTTCACCCACGGCCAGCAGGCGATATCGGCAATGCTGTAATGCTCGCCGCCCAGCCACGGCGACATCTCCAGCCGTTTATTGAGAACGTTATACAGCCGTTGTGTTTCAACCTGATAGCGCTCAATAGCGTAGGGGATGGACTGTGGAGCAAAATGGTTGAAATGGTGGTTTTGACCAAGCATTGGGCCCAGCCCGCCCACCTGCCAGAACAGCCATTGCAGCGTGCTATGGCGCTCGCGTAATTCACCGCTAAGCAACAGGCCGCTCTTTTCCGCCAGATAGAGCAAAATGGCACCGGACTCAAACAGGCTCAGCGATGTGCCGCCATCGAGCGGGTTATGATCGACGATGGCGGGAATTTTATTGTTGGGTGAAATGGCGAGGAAATCGGGGCGAAACTGATTACCCTTACTGATATCCACTTTAATTAATCGGTAGTCCAGCGCGGCTTCCTCAAGGAAGAGGGTAATCTTGTGCCCATTGGGTGTCGGGGCGTAATAGAGGTCGATCATTTCTGCTCCACAACGTGTTTATCGGATAAGCCAACCACAAGTATAGAAAGCCTGTCGTGCTGTGTGAGTTTTCATCAGGTGACAGCGAGCGAAAGACCCTCTATGTTGGGAGAAAAGCCTAATAAAGACGAGGATGCCATGAGTAAACCCACTATCACGCTGTGGTCCGATGCAAACTATTTCTCCCCCTATGTGCTCTCCGTGTATGTCGCTTTGCAGGAAAAGGGACTGCCGTTTAGTCTGAAAACCGTCGATCTTAACAACGGTGAGCATCTACAACCGGGCTGGCAGGGGTATGCACTGACGCGTCGGGTACCGTTGCTGAACATCGATGGTTTTGAGTTGAGCGAGTCCTCCGCGATTGCTGAATACCTGGAAGACCGCTTTTCGCCACCCACCTGGGAGCGAATCTATCCTCACGACCTGCAAAAACGCGCGCGTGCGCGGCAGATACAGGCATGGTTGCGCAGTGATTTAATGCCCATTCGAGAAGAACGTCCGACAGATGTCGTTTTCGGTGGGGTAAAAAAAGGACCGCTGAGCGAGGTGGGGAAAATCAGCGCAGACAAACTGTTCTCCATAGCGGGGAATCTGCTGGCACATGACATGCCAAATCTTTTCGGTGAATGGTGTCTGGCCGATACTGATTTAGCATTGATGCTCAACCGTCTGGTTCTCAACGGCGACGACGTCCCGGAGCGACTGGCGGAATATGCAGCATTTCAGTGGCAACGCGCCTCTGTCCAGCGTTATATTGCGCTTTCCGCGAAGCGTTCAGGCTGATAAAACGTTTGTAATCCAGTATCATAATGCGGTTTTTGATGACACGGAGCATGTGATGAAACTGATGTTTGCATCCGACATTCATGGGTCCCTGCCCGCTACAGAACGCGTGCTGACCCTGTTTTCACAGAGCGGCGCGCAGTGGCTGGTGATACTGGGCGATATCCTCAACCACGGGCCGCGAAATGCGTTACCCGAAGGCTACGCACCCGCTCAGATCGCTGAGCGGCTCAATGAACAGGCGTCGCAGATTGTCGCGGTGCGGGGAAATTGTGATAGTGAAGTGGATCAAATGCTGCTGCAGTTTCCAATAACCGCGCCCTGGCAGCAGGTGCTACTGGAAAATCAGCGACTGTTTCTGACTCACGGTCATCTCTTTGGGCCGGATAACCTGCCGGCACTGCGGGCCGGTGATGTCCTGGTATACGGGCATACGCATCTGCCGGTGGCAGAAAAAAGAGGCGATATTTATCACTTCAACCCGGGTTCAGTAAGCATTCCGAAAGGTGGCTACCAGGCAAGTTATGGCCTGCTGGACGATAATGTTTTGAGCGTTATCGCACTCAATGATCAAAGTATCATTGCGCAGGTGGCGATTAATTCGTAATTTACCCCCACATATGTAAATGCGCCGTAAGAGCGCCAGAAAAAGAAGGTTTCCTGATGGTGGAACAGCGTCGTTTGGCAAGTACGGAATGGGTGGATATTGTGAATGAAGACAACGAAGTCATTGCACAATCCAGCCGGGAACAGATGCGAGCGCAGGGCCTGCGTCATCGTGCGACCTATATTGTTGTACACGACGGAATGGGCAAAATACTGGTGCAACGTCGTACCGAGACAAAAGACTTTTTACCCGGAATGTTAGATGCCACTGCCGGTGGCGTTGTGCAGGCTGACGAACAGTTGCTGGATTCTGCCCGCCGTGAAGCGGAAGAAGAGTTAGGCATCGCCGGTGTGCCATTCGCCGAACATGGTCAGTTCTACTTTGAAGATAAGAACTGTCGCGTCTGGGGTGCGCTGTTCAGCTGTGTGTCGCACGGCCCGTTCGCCTTGCAGGAAGAAGAGGTCAGCGAAGTTTGCTGGCTGACGCCGGAAGAAATTACCGCCCGCTGTGATGAATTCACGCCCGACTCGCTGAAAGCGCTGGCGCTGTGGATGACCCGTAACGCTAAAAATGAAGCGGCAAGGTCAGAGTCGCAACAGGAGAAGCAGGAAGAGGCGGAGTAACGCCCTTTCTGAACTAACCGTAAAAAGGAGCCATAAGCGGCTCCTTTTGTCTTTTAGTGGTATCCCATGATTTGAGCGCCAATCACCACCACGCTGGACATAATGAACAGCAGCCCCAGCAGCGTCGCACCCACTTTCAACCAGTTACGGAAATCCACCCGACAGACGCCTAATGTTGCCATCAGTGATGCAGAGGTCGGATAGATGATGTGGCTAAAGCCATCGCCAAACTGGAACGCCAGTACGGTGACCTGACGGTTAACCCCCACCAGATCGCCGAGCGGCGCTAACAGCGGCATGGTCAGCGCCGCCTGGCCCGATCCCGACGTTACAAAGAAATTAAACACTGCCTGGAAGAGCAGCATAAACCACGCGGCAACGGCGTTGTCCAGTCCGCTGATGCCGTTGGCGATGCTGTGTAACAGCGTATTGAGCACGCTGGCGTCACCCGCTTCGCCGTTGCCTACCAACAGTAAAATGCCTTTGGCAAAACCTACCAGCAGGGCGGGGGCAATCATCATGCGTGCGCCTTCGGTGAATGAGGACGCCATAATGTTGACCGTCATGCCGTTAAGACGGAAGACAACGGCGATAATGCCAATGACCAGGCCCATGGTGAAGAACTGGCTGGCTATCTCCGGAATAAACCATGCGTTGACGATAACGCCCCAGACCACCCAAACCATCACCCCGGTCAGTACCAGCAGCACCAGCCAGTCGCCGATTGTGAAGCGGCGCTCGACAACGTAATCCTGCTGTTCGCGAAAGAAACGGTCAGATTCATGCACGCGTGACAGAAGCGGATTCTTTTTCACCCGCGAGGCATAGACCAGGGTAAACGTCAGACCGATCAGTGTCGAAATAACCCATACCACGATGCGCAGACCGGAACCGGAGAGGACCGGTACGCCGGCAATGCCCTGCGCGACCACCACGCAGAAAGGGTTCATCCATGAACTGGCAAAGCCAATTTGTGTCGCAATATAGGTCACTAACACCGTGGTGATACTGTCATACCCCAGTCGCACCATCAGCGGCGCGATGATGATCGCGAAGGCAACCGCCTCTTCTCCCATGCCGAACACCGCACCGCCCAGCGAGAAGAGAATAAACAGTACCGGGATAAACAGAACCTCGTTGCCTTTGGTATGACGGATGAGCGCAAGGATGCCGTTATCAATAGTTCCCGTGCGCATAACGATGCCAAACGCACCGCCAATTACCAGCATAAACATGATGATACCGACGGCGGTACCGAATTTAGAGCCGGAGGTCAGCCCTTCGAACGGGAAGTTCATCAGTCCCGGGCTTTCATCGCCGGTAGTGAAGAATTTAACCGGATGATACTGCGCTTCACCGGCCTCGTTGGTCAGAATACGGAAAGAGTGGGGGTCAACCACTTTACGGGTTTTTGTCTGACCATCCACCTGGTATTGCACCTCCTGGCTGTCGAACATCCCGACGGGGACAACCCAGGTCGCAAGGCTGGTTAAAATGGCGACAAAGAAAATAATGACCAGCGTATCGGGCATGGCCCATTTTCTGGCTGGCTGTGTTTCGGTTACTGCAGACATGAAAGACTATCCCTGTTGCAAAGCAAAGAGGCTAAGTATGCAAACAGGCGAATGGTTATTCATTGATGCAGCGCAGTTAAGCAAATAAATCCGTTTTTGCATTGCCAGAAACGGCAATAAAAAAGCCGGAAATCAGGGTGATTTCCGGCTTTTGACCGGGCCCGTCTGGACCCAGCGGAGACAACTTACTGCTGTTGTGAAGACTGAATCGCGGTCAGAGCGATGGTGTAGACGATATCGTCAACCAGCGCGCCACGGGACAGGTCGTTCACCGGCTTGCGCATACCCTGCAGCATCGGCCCGATGGAGATCAGGTCGGCAGAACGCTGTACCGCTTTGTAAGTGGTGTTACCGGTGTTCAGATCCGGGAAGATGAACACGGTAGCGCGACCCGCAACCGGAGAGTTCGGCGCTTTGGATTTTGCCACGTCAGCCATCACGGCGGCATCGTACTGCAGCGGACCGTCGATCATCAGGTCAGGACGTTTTTCCTGTGCAAGACGAGTTGCTTCACGCACTTTCTCAACGTCGCTACCCGCACCAGAGGTGCCGGTGGAGTAGGAGAGCATTGCGACGCGCGGTTCGATACCAAAGGCAATGGCAGAGTCAGCAGACTGGATAGCGATTTCAGCCAGCTGTTCTGCGGTCGGATCCGGGTTGATCGCGCAGTCGCCGTAAACGTAAACCTGTTCTGGCAGCAGCATGAAGAAGACGGAGGAAACCAGTGAACTGCCTGGCGCAGTTTTGATAAGCTGCAGCGGCGGACGAATGGTGTTAGCCGTGGTGTGAACAGCGCCTGATACCAGACCGTCAACTTCGTCTTGTTCCAGCATCAGCGTACCGAGCACCACGTTGTCTTCCAGCTGTTCGCGGGCAACGGTTTCGGTCATGCCTTTGCTCTTACGCAGTTCAACCAGACGCGCGACATAGCTTTCGCGAACCACTTCCGGGTCCACGATTTCGATGCCAGCGCCTAGCTCAACGCCCTGAGAGGCCGCAACGCGGTTGATCTCTTCCGGGTTACCCAGCAGTACGCAGGTTGCGATACCACGTTCAGCACAGATGGCTGCCGCTTTCACGGTACGCGGTTCGTCGCCTTCTGGCAGCACAACGCGTTTACCGGCTTTACGCGCCAGTTCGGTCAGCTGATAGCGGAAGGCTGGAGGAGACAGACGACGGCTACGCTCAGAGGTCGCGGTCAGGGACTCGATCCAGTCAGCGTTGATGTAGTTCGCCACGTATTCCTGAACTTTCTCGATGCGTGCGTGATCGTCAACCGGCACTTCCAGGTTGAAGCTCTGCAGGCTCAGAGAAGTTTGCCAGGTGTTGGTGTTCACCATGAATACCGGCAGGCCGGTAGCGAAAGCGCGTTCACACAGTTTAGAGATGCGCGCATCCATTTCGTAGCCACCGGTCAGCAGCAGGGCGCCGATTTCAACGCCATTCATCGCGGCCAGACACGCGGCAACCAGCACGTCCGGACGGTCAGCGGAGGTGACCAGCAGGGAACCGGCGCGGAAGTGTTCCAGCATGTGCGGAATGCTACGCGCACAGAAAGTGACAGACTTCACGCGACGCGTATTGATGTCGCCTTCGTTGACGATGGTGGCATTCAGGTGGCGCGCCATGTCGATCGCACGGGTCGCGATCAGCTCAAAGCTCCACGGCACTGCGCCGAGAACCGGCAGTGGGCTGCTCGCGGTGAGCTGTGCCGGATCGACTTTTACGACCTGCGCTTTGGAAGAGTCGTCGAAAATCTCAGACAGATCCGGACGGGTACGACCTTGTTCATCAACCGGAGCGTTCAGTTTGTTCACGATAACGCCGGTGATGTTGGTGTTTTTTGCGCCGCCGAAGCTGCTGCGAGTCAGTTCAATACGCTCGTTCAACTGTTCCGGCGTATCGGTGCCCTGAGACATGACGAAGACGATTTCCGCGTTCAGCGTTTTAGCGATTTCGTAGTTCAGAGACTGCGCGAACTGGTGTTTACGGGTTGGGACCAGGCCTTCAACCAGTACCACTTCTGCGTCTTTGGTGTTCGCATGGTAGTTTGCGATGATCTCTTCCATCAGCACATCTTTCTGATTGCTGGACAGCAGAGACTCTACGTGGCTCATCTTCAGCGGTTCAGCCGCGGTGACAGAAGAGTTTGCACGAACGATAGCGGTGGTCTGGTCTGGCGCATCGCCACCGGCGCGTGGCTGGGCGATGGGCTTAAAGACACTCAGACGAACGCCTTTGCGTTCCATAGCACGGATGACGCCGAGGCTGACGCTGGTCAGGCCGACGCTGGTTCCGGTAGGGATCAGCATAATAATACGGGACACGGTTTATCCTCTTTCGTTACCGCCCGTTGGGCGGGTTACAAAACAGCACCGCCAGCTTAGCTGGCGGTGTGATATCAGGCAGTCAGACGGCTCGCGTCTTGCGCGATAACCAGTTCTTCGTTGGTTGGGATCACCACCGCAGGACGGGTACCTTCTTTGTTGATGAAACCAGATTTGCCGAAACGGGCAGCCAGGTTACGTTCATGATCAACTTCAAAGCCCAGCACGCCCAGTTTACCCAGGGACAGCTCGCGAACCATGGCCGCGTTCTCACCGATACCGCCGGTGAAGACAACCGCGTCCAGACGACCGTCCATCAGCGCCGTGTAGGAACCGATGTACTTCGCCAGACGGTGGCAGTAAACGTCCATTGCACGTTTCGCGTCTTCTTTGGTGGTGTAGTTGTCTTCAACATAACGGCAGTCGCTGGTCACTTCGGTCAGACCCAGCAGGCCGGATTCTTTGGTCAGCATCTTGTTGATCTGATCAACGCTCATGCCCAGTGTGTCGTGCAGGTGGAAAATGATTGCCGGGTCGATGTCACCAGAGCGGGTACCCATCACCAGACCTTCCAGCGGAGTCAGGCCCATAGAGGTATCAACACATTTACCATTGCGGATAGCAGAAACAGAACCCCCGTTGCCCAGGTGGCACGTGATGATGTTCAGCTCTTCTACCGGTTTGTTCAGCATTTTTGCCGCTTCCTGGGTAACGAAGAAGTGGCTGGTACCGTGCGCGCCATAACGACGAACGCCGTGTTCTTTGTACAGGCTGTACGGCAGGGCATAGAGGTAAGACTCTTCCGGCATGGTCTGATGGAACGCGGTGTCAAACACTGCCACATTTTTGTCTTTCAACTGCGGGAAGGATTTCAGTGCTTCTGCAATCCCGATCAGGTGAGCCGGGTTATGCAGCGGTGCGAAAGAGGCAGAATCTTTGATGCCCTGAATAACAGAGTCATCGATAACCACGGAGCTGGTATACTTCTCGCCGCCGTGTACGATACGGTGACCGATTGCAGTCAACTGCGCAGACAGTTCTGGTTTTTGTGCCAGAATAGTATTAACGATAAAGTTCAGCGCTTCACTGTGAGCGGCGCCTGCACCTAAAGCCGCTTCTTGTTTACCGCCGTCCATTTTCCATTTGATACGTGCTTCAGGGAGATGGAAACATTCGGCTAAACCAGAAAGGTACTCTTCACCGTTAACTGCATCGATGATTGCAAATTTCAGTGAGGAGCTACCGCAGTTCAGAACCAGTACTAACTTACTCGACATGGAAGTACCTATTATTGATACGTGGCTAAAAAAACGTCAGGGAGCCATAGAGCGTAGCGCAGTGTGACGCTGACATTTATGATTAACATCATGCCAGTTGTCTTTTTTGGCATGATGGAAGAAATACCTTTGAGTCTATGCCATTTTGCGTATTTTTCAGCCAATGGCATACTATATGTAAATTTGACGACTCAATGATTTTGGACTACAGGCCTTTTACAGGCCGCTACAGGATACCCGATAGTGGGTATCAATGACAAAATGTTTTGAACGTTGTCCCGTATAGTTGTTGTTTTGCACAAATATTTGAAATTTTATATGTGAAGTTGAGGTAAGCCATGTCGACGCCGGATCATCGCTCCGTAAATTTTTTTAGCCTTTTTTGTCGGGGGCAACATTACTCAAAGACGTGGCCAATGGAAAAGCGCCTGGCACCCGTCTTTGTTGAGAACCGCGTGATTCGGATGACACGTTACGCTATTCGCTTTATGCCGCCGATCGCTATCTTTACCCTGTGCTGGCAGATAGCACTGGGCGGCCAGTTAGGGCCTGCCGTCGCCACCGCGTTGTTCGCGCTCAGCCTGCCGATGCAGGGGCTATGGTGGTTAGGGAAGCGTTCCGTCACGCCGCTGCCGCCCTCGATCCTGAACTGGTTCTATGAAGTCAGAGGCAAATTACAGGAGGCGGGGCAAGCGCTCTCCCCAGTTGAAGGGAAGCCGGATTACCAGGCGTTAGCTGACACGCTTAAGCGTGCCTTCAAACAACTGGATAAAACTTTCCTTGATGATTTGTAATTGCCCCCTGATTACGCATATAAAAGAAGGCATATTAATGCCTTCTTTTTTTTCACCGTTGTAGAGTGATACAGGAGTCCCAAATGGAAATGACCAACGCTCAACGTCTTATTTTGTCTAATCAATACAAAATGATGACTATGCTCGATCCGACTAACGCCGAGCGTTATCGTCGTCTGCAGACGATCATTGAACGCGGTTACGGTCTGCAAATGCGCGAACTGGATCGGGAATTTGGCGAGCTGAAAGAGGAAACCTGTCGTACGGTTATCGACATCATGGAGATGTATCACGCTCTGCATGTCTCCTGGGCCAACCTGAAAGATGCGCAAAGTATTGATGAACGTCGGGTAACCTTCCTGGGCTTTGATGCTGCAACGGAAGCGCGCTATCTCGGTTATGTTCGCTTTATGGTGAATGTGGAAGGACGTTACACCCATTTTGATGCCGGCACGCACGGTTTCAACGCGCAGACCCCAATGTGGGAAAAATACCAGCGGATGTTAAGCGCGTGGCATGCCTGCCCGCGTCAGTATCATTTGAGCGCCAACGAAATCAACCAAATCATCAATGCCTGAGGAGGTGAACGTGCAATGCAAGGGCTTTCTGTTTGACCTGGATGGAACGCTGGTTGACTCGTTACCTGCTGTGGAACGCGCATGGTGTAACTGGGCCGATCGTTTTGGGCTGACGCATGACGAAGTGTTAAGTTTTGTTCATGGCAAGCAGGCGATTACCTCTTTGCGCCATTTCATGGTGGGCAAACCTGAGGCGGAAATCGCTGCGGAGTTTACGCGTCTGGAGCAAATAGAAGCGACAGAAACGGCGGGCATCACCGCGCTGCCTGGCGCGGTTGCGCTGCTTAACCATCTGAACAAGGCCGGGATCCCGTGGGCGATTGTGACATCAGGGTCGATGCCGGTTGCGCGCGCACGTCATCAGGTGGCCAACCTGCCAGCCCCGGAGGTTTTCGTGACCGCTGAGCGGGTCAAACGTGGTAAGCCGGAGCCGGATGCTTATCTGCTCGGCGCGCAACTGCTTGGTTTAGCGCCGCACGAATGTGCGGTGGTGGAGGATGCCCCTGCGGGCGTGCTCTCGGGACTCGCCGCAGGCTGCCATGTTATCGCAGTAAATGCCCCGGCGGATACGCCGCGTCTGGATGAGGTCGATTTCACCCTGACCAGCCTGGAGCAGCTTTCGGTGACCATACAACCGAATGGTGATGTGGTTGTATTAAGAAATACCTGATCATGATTTAGCCCCGGCTTGTCGGGGCTTTTTTATGGCAGAATCATTCCATCTTCTCATCTGACAAGGATAGGTTGTGAACGGTGAATTGATCTGGGTTCTCTCGCTGTTGGCGATTGCTGTGATTTTGTTTGCGACGGGCAGAGTGCGTATGGACGCGGTAGCTCTGTTTGTCATCGTAGCCTTTGTTCTCAGTGGCACACTGACCCTTACTGAGGCCTTTTCGGGATTCAGCGACCCTAATGTGGTGTTGATTGCCGCGCTGTTTATCATCGGCGACGGGCTGGTACGCACCGGCGTGGCGACCGTCATGGGCACCTGGCTGGTGAAAATGGCAGGCAGTAGCGAAATCAAAATGCTGGTCCTGCTGATGCTGACCGTTGCCGGACTGGGCGCGTTTATGAGTTCAACCGGCGTCGTTGCTATCTTTATTCCCGTGGTACTCAGTGTCTCGATGCGTATGCAAACGTCGCCGTCGCGCCTGATGATGCCGCTCAGTTTCGCCGGGCTTATCAGCGGCATGATGACGCTGGTGGCCACCCCGCCCAACCTGGTCGTTAACAGTGAATTGTTGCGCGAAGGCTATGCCGGTTTCAGCTTCTTCAGCGTCACGCCTATCGGCCTCGTCGTGCTGGTGCTGGGCATTATCTATATGCTGCTGATGCGCTTTATGCTCAAAGGCGACAATCCACAACAGCAGCGAGATAGCTGGAAACGTCGCACCTTTCGCGATCTGATCAAAGAATATCGCCTGACAGGGCGCGCGCGTCGACTGGCGATTCGTCCGGGGTCACCGATGATCGGTCAGCGCCTCGACGATCTTAAACTGCGTGAGCGCTATGGCGCCAACGTGATCGGCGTCGAACGCTGGCGGCGTTTTCGGCGGGTGATCGTAAACGTGAATGGGGTATCGGAGTTTCGCGCCCGTGACGTGTTACTGATTGACATGTCCGCCGCTGATGTCGATCTCCGTGAATTTTGTAGCGAGCAATTGCTGGAGCCAATGGTGCTGCGTGGGGAGTATTTCTCTGACCAGGCGCTGGATGTGGGAATGGCGGAAATCTCGCTGATCCCGGAATCGGAGTTGATTGGCAAGTCGGTGCGGGAAATCGGTTTTCGTACCCGCTATGGGCTGAATGTGGTTGGCCTGAAACGTGACGGCGTGGCGATCGAAGGTTCGCTTGCCGATGAGCCGCTGCTGATGGGCGATATTATCCTGGTCGTCGGTAACTGGAAACTGATCGGGATGCTGGCAAAGCAGGGGCGAGATTTTGTCGCGCTGAACCTGCCAGAAGAGGTGAGCGAGGCTTCCCCGGCGCACAGCCAGGCCCCGCACGCGATTTTTTGTCTGGTGCTGATGGTTGCGCTGATGCTGACTGACGAAATTCCTAATCCCATCGCGGCGATTATTGCCTGTCTGCTGATGGGGAAATTTCGCTGTATTGATGCCGAAAGCGCCTACAAAGCCATTCACTGGCCCAGTATCATTTTGATCGTCGGCATGATGCCTTTTGCGCTGGCGCTGCAAAAAACCGGTGGTGTGGATCTGGTCGTGAAAGGATTGATGGACGTGGGCGGCGGTTATGGCCCGTACATGATGCTGGGCTGTCTGTTTACGCTGTGCGCGACCATCGGTCTGTTTATCTCGAATACCGCGACGGCGGTATTAATGGCGCCGATTGCGTTGGCGGCGGCGAAGTCGATGGGCGTTTCTCCCTATCCCTTTGCGATGGTGATCGCGATGGCGGCCTCGGCGGCCTTTATGACGCCGGTTTCATCACCGGTCAACACGCTGGTGTTAGGACCAGGGAATTACAGCTTTAGCGATTTTATTAAGCTGGGCGTACCGTTCACCATTATCGTTATGGCGGTATGCGTGGTGATGATCCCGATGTTGTTTCCGTTTTAATGTTGTATCGCATTGCCGGATGGAGCTGATGCGCATCCGGCAAACCGTTACAGCGGAGAGTCCTGGCTAATTTCATCGAGAGACAGGTGAAAACTGGGGACGAAGACTTCCATAAAGTAATCCATCTCTGGGCTGCGGCGTGACTCCAGCGTTTTTTCCAGTCGCGTCTTTGCCAGCAGGAATTCATTATTCCCTGCCGACAACTCTTCCAGACACTTCAGATAAGCACACAGCGCATCGGCCTGTTTCACAATCGACTTTTCATCTTCGCTATATGCATGCTCATCAATCAGCGGGGCAAAAATATCCCGCAGCTCATCGGGCACCATATCGACCAGTTTCTGCTGAGCGATTTTCTCAATAGCCTTATATTCCTGGGCGATTTGCGAATTGAAATATTTTACCGGCGTGGGCAGATCCCCGGTCAGCACTTCTGACGCATCGTGATACATCGCCAACAGCGCAATGCGTTCGGCATTAACCTGACCGGCAAACTTACGGTTTTTGATCGCCGCCAGCGCGTGGGCCACCATCGCGACCTGGAGACTGTGCTCAGAGACGTTTTCTGTGCGCACATTGCGCATTAAAGGCCAACGGTTAATGAGTTTGAGGCGGGAGAGGTGGGCAAAAAAATGGCTCTGCTTCATAGTGACCTTTTCATGATGACAACCTAGAGGTCATTGTGCGCAGAGAAGGCCGCCGGATGCAAATGCTCGTCATACTTCACGTTGCAGGACAAAACACCCAGGGTGTTTTGTCCTGCAACGCATTTTGGATTAAAGCTGGTGATATCCCGACAAGAAACGTGCAAATTTGCTCAGCGACATCTCTATGTCGTCGATGCGGGGCAGGGTGACGATGCGCACGTGATCCGGCCACGGCCAGTTAAATGCCGTCCCCTGAACCAGCAGGACTTTTTCCTGTAACAGAAAATCGAGCACCATTTTCTGGTCGTCATGAATATTGAAGCGCTTCGCGTCAATTTTCGGGAACATATACAGCGCACCGCGCGGCTTCACGCAGGAGACGCCCGGAATATCGTTGATCAATTCCCAGGCGCGATTGCGCTGCTCATACAGACGACCGCCGGGCATGATGAATTCACTGATACTCTGGTAACCGCCCAGTGCCGTCTGAATGGCATGCTGTGCCGGCACGTTGGCGCAAAGACGCATCGATGCCAGCATTTCCAGCCCTTCGATATAACCTTTCGCATGCTTCTTCGGCCCGTTGAGAACCATCCAGCCCTGACGGAAACCGGCCACGCGATAGGTTTTGGACAGGCCGTTAAAGGTCACGGTCAGTAGATCCGGTGCCATCGCGGCGATGGAATGGTGCTCGGCGTCGTCATACAGGATCTTATCGTAGATCTCATCGGCAAAAATAATGAGATCATTCTGCCGCGCGATCTCGACGATCTCCATCAACAGCTCTTTGGAATAAACCGCGCCGGTCGGGTTGTTCGGGTTAATGATGACGATCCCACGGGTACGCGGCGTGATTTTGGCGCGGATGTCATCAAGGTCCGGGAACCAGTCGGATGATTCATCGCACAGGTAATGCACCGCATTGCCGCCGGAAAGCGCGACCGCCGCCGTCCACAGCGGATAATCCGGCGCGGGCACCAGCATTTCGTCCCCACTGTTCAGTAATGCCTGCATCGCCTGCACGATCAGCTCTGAAACGCCATTACCGATGTAGATATCTTCGACGGTGACGTCACGCATGCCACGCGCCTGATAGTGCTGCATGATGGCTTTACGCGCGGAATAGAGGCCTTTGGAATCGGAATAACCTTGTGCAGTAGGCAGATTACGGATGACATCCACCAGAATTTCATCGGGGGCGTCAAAGCCAAAAGGGGCGGGGTTACCAATGTTCAGTTTCAGAACCTTATTGCCTTCTTCTTCAAGGCGTTTCGCTTCCTTCAGAACAGGACCGCGGATGTCATAACAGACGTTATCTAATTTGCTGGATTTCTCAATGGGGGACATGAACCTTGACCTTTATGCTGTTATCACCACTTCCTGCCGTGGAAGTCAGTTTGGAACAATGTACTCCCCCAGCGGGGCGTTTTGAAGGCTTTGCAGAAGAAGATTTTGCTGAATGGTGACGTGCTATTGTGCTGTCATTGACTGATTTTTACGTAATATATAGAGATAAAAATAGGTTATGCCGATTTTTATAGCATGATATTGCGATTTTTACGTTCACGGGTGGCCGATTCTCTTGCTTACAAAAAGGTTCAGCGCCCGTGAAATTTCGGGGAGAATTCTGACGTCATTTAATAATTCGTAAATACTGAAAGATTAATCATTGCCCGTGTTATCGGGATGTACGGGAACCCTGGCTGTGTAAATCTAATGTTAAGCAGGATTTATGAATGACCTGGAATCTCATTAATTATTATTTAATAATTAAAAAGGCTTTACGCAAGGCGCGAATAATAGCGAGTTGATTTGAGAAACATAACAAAACTTTGCATCAGATTATTCGCATTAATGCTTATAAATAAAAAGGTTTTAGGTTAAGATACGCATGATGAAATGACATGTGGCCGCATGATTTGTTAATATCCCGAATGGGTTTTTGTGGCTAACTTACTGCCATGTATGCTTATTTCTCGTTGATGTATGCCCGGTTCCATTCTTTACATTTACACTTTTTACATCCAGAAAATGGCAGAAATCTACATAGGCTTTAATAGGTCAGCCCGTTCTTAACGAAATAACCTGAGAGTTCGCGTAAGGTATTATTACGTAAGAAAGAGGGTAGCATTTCGCCAGTCACATGATATACCTATTTACTTTCACCTGCTGTCAGCGGGTGACTCTGCTAAGGAAGCGCATTACAAACGGAATTGCTTGATTTTGTATGCACAGCATTAACAAGCTCAGTATGAGCCGCCAGTAAGTGAAAAATTATGATAAATGCAAATCGTCCGATAATTAACCTCGACCTCGATCTGCTGAGAACATTTGTTGCTGTTGCCGATCTGAACACATTTGCAGCAGCAGCTGCAGCGGTGTGTCGTACTCAGTCTGCGGTGAGCCAACAGATGCAGCGCCTCGAACAGCTCGTGGGAAAAGAACTCTTCGCTCGTCACGGTCGTAACAAACTGTTGACTGAACACGGCATTCAGCTTTTGGGTTACGCCAGAAAAATCCTACGTTTCAATGATGAGGCCTGCTCATCATTGATGTTCAGCAATCTTCAGGGAGTATTAACTATCGGGGCTTCGGATGAATCCGCCGATACGATACTGCCTTTCCTCCTGAATCGCATTAGCTCGGTTTATCCGAAGCTTGCGCTGGATGTCAGAGTGAAGCGAAATGCCTTCATGCTCGATATGCTGAAATCGCAAGAGGTGGATCTGATCGTCACCACTAACCGTCCCGGACCGTTTGAGAGCCTGACGCTGCGTACCTCGCCGACACACTGGTATTGTGCCGCAGAGTATGTGCTGCAAAAGGGCGAACCGGTTCCGCTGGTATTGTTGGATGATCCCAGTCCGTTCCGTGATGTGGTCCTTGCCACCCTGAATGCGGCGAACATCCCCTGGCGACTGGCCTATGTGGCGTCGACATTGCCGGCCGTGCGCGCGGCGGTGAAAGCTGGTCTTGGCGTGACGGCGCGTCCGGTAGAAATGATGAGTCCGGATCTACGCGTGCTGGGGGCAGTTGACGGATTACCGCCGTTGCCGGACACCGAATACCTGCTGTGCCGTGACCCGGCCTCGAAGAACGATCTGGCGCAGGTTATCTATCAGGCGATGGATACCTGGCAGAATCCGTGGCAGTACAGCCCAATTACCCCAGAAGGGGGAGATGATTCCGTGCTGGTCCAGGGAGACTATGAGTAACGGGTCACAAAAAAAGCATTAAAAAGGGCAAGTGTAAAAAAGAGCCACTGGAGATTAAAAAACATCCAGTGGTTCTTTTTTTGTACTAATATCCTTAACGGGCAGGAGGAAAAAGGTAAAAATCCTCATAAATCAGCGAGTAGACGTTGCGATTAAAAAATGCGTAAAAAAGAAGCGAAATTCGCAGGTCAACCCTCTCATGTTAAAAAACGAGAGAAATTGTTGCTGTTTTTTGAGGTGGATTAACAAAAGCGTGTCACAGATCAAGAAAATACTCCCTTTTAGGGGAAGGCTTTTGGATCAATTCCTGTCAAAATAGGCGCGTTTTTTTCTACTTACTTCACAACGGACACGATTCAACAACATCCCCATTTAGCCTGTGAATCGATCGACACGGTGCTAAAGCGCATTAAATGTTAAGGGTGTTGTTGTCATGTAAATTAATGTGAGGAAACTTTTGTTAAAGTTGACAAAAGGTTATAGAAAGGAGTAAAAAACCCCATCAATTGGCTGTCTAAAACATTTTCTGCAGCGATTGTAAGGTTTTTTTTATTCCTCCCCATGAATCGATGTGGCGTTCATCTGCCGAAAAGAGCAGAGAATTTGGCGCTACTTTTGATGAGTAAGCAATGAGTATGTCAACATCCACTGAAGTCATCGCTCATCACTGGGCATTCGCTATCTTTCTTATTGTTGCCATTGGCCTGTGCTGCCTGATGCTTATCGGCGGTTGGTTTTTAGGCGGTCGCGCACGCGCGAGGTCAAAAAACACCCCGTTTGAATCAGGTATCGACTCGGTCGGCACCGCCCGCTTACGCCTGTCTGCCAAGTTTTATCTGGTAGCCATGTTCTTCGTTATCTTCGACGTTGAAGCGCTGTATCTGTTCGCATGGTCGACCTCTATCCGCGAAAGCGGTTGGGTAGGCTTTGTGGAAGCTGCAATTTTTATTTTTGTGTTACTGGCAGGTCTGGTTTATCTGGTGCGTATTGGCGCGCTGGACTGGACGCCCGCGCGTTCACGCCGCGAGCGTATGAACCCGGAAACGAACAGTATCGCTAATCGTCAACGCTAACCGCGAGGCATTAAGATGGATTATACGCTCACCCGCATAGATCCTAACGGTGAGAACGACCGTTACCCCCTGCAAAAACTGGAGATCGTAACCGACCCCCTGGAACAGGAAGTTAACAAGAACGTGTTCATGGGCAAACTGCATGACATGGTTAACTGGGGTCGCAAAAACTCAATCTGGCCTTATAACTTCGGCCTTTCCTGCTGCTACGTAGAGATGGTGACCTCGTTCACCGCCGTACATGACGTGGCGCGCTTTGGCGCGGAAGTCCTGCGTGCTTCACCACGTCAGGCTGACTTGATGGTGGTAGCGGGGACCTGCTTTACCAAAATGGCGCCGGTCATTCAGCGTCTTTACGATCAGATGCTGGAGCCGAAATGGGTCATTTCCATGGGCGCATGTGCCAACTCCGGCGGTATGTACGATATTTATTCGGTCGTGCAGGGCGTTGATAAGTTTATCCCTGTGGATGTTTACATCCCGGGTTGCCCGCCGCGTCCGGAAGCGTACATGCAGGCGTTAATGCTGTTGCAGGATTCCATTGGCAAAGAACGTCGTCCGCTCTCCTGGGTGGTTGGCGATCAGGGCGTTTATCGCGCCAACATGCAGTCAGAGCGCGAGCGTAAACGCGGCGAACGTATTGCAGTAACGAATCTGCGTACACCAGACGAGATTTAATTTGCGCCTGTCGGCAGCAGCATTTTACTTCGCCTATCACTACATAAATCGCGCGAAGCTCTGTCGACAGTCACCACGGACCATTTGCAATGGTGAACAATATGACCGACTTAACCGCGCAAGAAGCCGCATGGCAGACCCGGGATCACCTTGATGACCCGGTCATCGGCGAACTGCGCAACCGTTTTGGGCCGGATGCCTTTACCGTTCAGGCGACTCGCACCGGGGTACCCGTTGTTTGGGTCAAGCGTGAACAATTACTGGAAGTGGGCGATTTCTTAAAGAGGTTGCCGAAACCTTACGTCATGCTGTTTGACTTACACGGCATGGACGAACGTCTGCGCACACACCGCGAAGGGTTACCCGCCGCGGATTTTTCCGTTTTCTACCACCTGATTTCCATTGAACGCAATCGCGATATCATGCTCAAGGTGGCCTTGTCTGAAAACGACCTGCGTGTACCGACCTTCACCAAACTGTTCCCGAACGCTAACTGGTATGAGCGTGAAACCTGGGACATGTTTGGTATTGAATTTGACGGACACCCGCACCTGACGCGTCTGTTGATGCCGCCAACCTGGAAAGGCCATCCGCTGCGTAAAGACTACCCGGCGCGTGCTACCGAATTCGATCCGTTTGAGCTGACCAAAGCGAAGCAGGATCTGGAAATGGAAGCGCTGACCTTCAAACCGGAAGACTGGGGCATGCAGCGTGGTACCGAAAACGAGGACTTTATGTTCCTCAACCTCGGCCCGAACCACCCGTCTTCACACGGTGCATTCCGTATTGTTCTTCAGCTTGATGGCGAAGAGATTGTCGACTGTGTGCCTGACATCGGTTACCACCACCGTGGTGCTGAAAAGATGGGCGAACGTCAGTCTTGGCATAGCTACATTCCGTATACCGACCGTATCGAATACCTCGGCGGCTGCGTCAACGAGATGCCGTACGTGCTGGCAGTGGAAAAACTGGCGGGCATTACCGTACCGGATCGCGTTAACGTTATCCGCGTGATGCTCTCCGAGCTGTTCCGCATTAACAGCCATCTGCTGTATATCTCGACGTTTATCCAGGACGTCGGCGCCATGACGCCGGTCTTCTTTGCCTTTACCGACCGTCAGAAAATCTACGACATCGTAGAAGCGGTCACCGGCTACCGTATGCACCCGGCCTGGTTCCGTATTGGCGGCGTGGCGCATGACCTGCCGCGCGGCTGGGACAAACTGCTGCGTGAATTCCTCGACTGGATGCCGAAGCGTCTGGCTTCTTACGAGAAAGCCGCACTGCAAAACACCATTCTGAAAGGGCGTTCGCAGGGCGTTGCCGCTTACGGTAAGAAAGAAGCGCTGGACTGGGGCTGCACCGGTGCGGCGCTGCGTGCGACCGGTATTGATTTCGACGTGCGTAAAGCACGCCCTTACTCTGGCTACGAAAACTTTGACTTTGAAGTGCCGGTTGGCGGCGGGGTTTCCGACTGCTACACCCGCGTAATGCTGAAAGTGGAAGAGCTGCGCCAGAGTCTGCGCATCCTTGAGCAGTGCCTCAACAACATGCCGGAAGGCCCGTTCAAAGCGGATCACCCGTTGACGACGCCGCCGCCGAAAGAGCGCACGCTGCAACATATCGAAACCCTGATCACCCACTTCCTGCAAGTGTCGTGGGGCCCGGTTATGCCGGCGAATGAGTCCTTCCAGATGGTGGAAGCGACTAAGGGTATCAACAGTTACTACCTGACCAGCGATGGCAGCACCATGAGTTATCGTACCCGTATTCGTACCCCGAGCTACGCGCATTTGCAGCAGATCCCGGTGGCAGTACGTGGCAGCCTGGTGTCCGACCTGATCGTCCATCTGGGTAGTATCGATTTTGTTATGTCAGATGTGGACCGCTAATTATGCACGAGAATCAACAACCACAAACCGAGGCTTTTGAGCTGAGTGCGGCAGAGCGTGAAGCCATTGAGCACGAGAAGCACCACTACGAAGACCCGCGTGCGGCGTCCATTGAAGCGCTGAAAATCGTTCAGAAGCAGCGTGGCTGGGTGCCGGACGGTGCGATCCACGCGATCGCCGATGTGCTGGGGATCCCGGCAAGCGATGTCGAAGGTGTTGCGACGTTTTACAGTCAGATCTTCCGCCAGCCGGTGGGTCGCCACGTGATCCGCTATTGCGACAGCGTGGTGTGCCATATCAACGGTTACCAGGGGATTCAGGCTGCGCTGGAGAAAAAGCTCAACATCAAGCCGGGGCAGACGACCTTCGACGGTCGCTTTACGCTGCTGCCGACCTGTTGCCTTGGGAACTGCGACAAAGGGCCGAACATGATGATCGATGAGGATACTCACGCTCACCTGACCCCGGAAGGCATTCCTGAACTGCTGGAGCGGTATAAATGAAAGACATTATCCGTACTCCCGAAACGCATCCGCTGACCTGGCGTCTGCGTGATGATAAACAGCCCGTGTGGCTGGACGAATACCGTAGCAAGAACGGCTACGAAGGTGCGCGTAAGGCGCTGACTGGTCTGTCCCCGGACGAAATCGTCAACCAGGTCAAAGACGCTGGCCTGAAAGGGCGCGGCGGTGCAGGCTTTTCCACCGGTCTGAAGTGGAGCCTGATGCCAAAAGACGAATCCATGAACATCCGCTACCTGCTGTGTAACGCGGATGAAATGGAGCCGGGCACCTATAAAGACCGTTTGCTGATGGAACAGCTGCCGCATCTGCTGGTGGAAGGCATGCTGATCTCCGCGTTTGCGCTAAAAGCGTACCGGGGCTACATCTTCCTGCGCGGTGAATACATTGAAGCCGCCGTGCATCTGCGCCGTGCGATTGCGGAAGCGACCGAAGCCGGTCTGCTCGGCAAAAACATCATGGGCACCGGTTTTGATTTCGAACTGTTTGTTCACACCGGGGCAGGGCGCTACATCTGCGGTGAAGAAACGGCGCTGATCAACTCCCTTGAAGGCCGTCGCGCTAACCCGCGTTCGAAGCCGCCGTTCCCGGCGACCTCCGGCGCATGGGGTAAACCGACCTGCGTCAACAACGTGGAAACGTTGTGTAACGTTCCGGCGATCCTCGCCAACGGCGTGGAGTGGTACCAGAACATTTCGAAGAGCAAAGATGCTGGCACCAAGCTGATGGGCTTCTCGGGTCGCGTGAAGAATCCGGGACTGTGGGAACTGCCGTTCGGTACCACCGCACGTGAGATCCTCGAAGATTACGCGGGCGGCATGCGCGATGGACTGAAGTTCAAAGCCTGGCAGCCTGGCGGCGCGGGAACTGACTTCCTGACCGAAGCGCACCTCGATCTGCCAATGGAATTTGAGAGCATTGGTAAAGCCGGAAGCCGTCTGGGTACCGCGCTGGCAATGGCGGTTGACCACGAGATAGGCATGGTGCCTCTGGTGCGTAACCTGGAAGAGTTCTTTGCTCGTGAATCCTGTGGATGGTGTACGCCATGTCGTGACGGCCTGCCGTGGAGCGTCAAAATTCTGCGTGCACTGGAGCGTGGCGAAGGCCAGCCTGGGGATATCGAGACACTTGAGCAACTGTGTCGTTTCCTCGGCCCGGGTAAAACCTTCTGTGCACACGCACCGGGCGCGGTTGAGCCGCTACAGAGCGCCATTAAATATTTCCGCGAAGAATTCGAAGCTGGCATTAAGCAGTCGTTCAGCAATACCCACGCGATTGGTGGTATTCAGCCGAACCTGCTGAAAGAGCGCTGGTGATTACAGGCCTCTGAGCCTGTATCGCGATATGAATTTCGATTAACGCTTAGTCTCTGACTAAGCCAACTGGAAGCATGCTGACTATGGCTACGATTCATGTAGACGGCAAAGAATATGAGGTCAACGGAGCGGACAACCTGCTGGAAGCTTGTCTGTCTCTCGGCCTTGATATTCCGTACTTTTGCTGGCATCCGGCGCTGGGAAGCGTTGGTGCTTGCCGCCAGTGTGCGGTGAAGCAATACCAAAACGCGGAAGACACGCGTGGTCGCCTGGTGATGTCTTGTATGACACCGGCAACCGAAGGCACGTTTATTTCGATTGACGACGAAGAAGCGAAACAGTTCCGCGAAAGCGTGGTGGAGTGGTTGATGACCAACCACCCGCACGACTGTCCGGTCTGTGAAGAGGGCGGTAACTGCCACCTTCAGGATATGACCGTGATGACCGGCCACAGTTTCCGTCGCTATCGTTTCACCAAACGTACTCACCGCAACCAGGACCTGGGGCCGTTCATTTCTCATGAAATGAACCGCTGCATCGCCTGTTATCGCTGTGTGCGTTACTACAAAGATTATGCAGATGGTCAGGATCTGGGCGTGTATGGCGCGCACGATAACGTCTACTTCGGACGTCCGGAAGACGGTACCCTGGAGAGTGAATTCTCCGGTAACCTGGTGGAAATCTGCCCGACCGGCGTATTCACCGATAAAACGCATTCCGAACGCTATAACCGTAAATGGGACATGCAGTTTGCGCCGAGCATCTGCCAACAATGTTCCATCGGCTGTAACATCAGCCCGGGTGAGCGTTACGGCGAACTGCGTCGTATCGAAAACCGTTATAACGGGACCGTTAACCACTACTTCCTCTGCGACCGCGGTCGTTTTGGCTATGGTTACGTGAACCTGAAAGACCGTCCGCGTCAGCCAGTACAGCGTCGTGGCGATGACCTGATCACCCTCAACGCCGAACAGGCAATGCAGGGCGCGGCAGATATTCTGCGTCAGTCGAAGAAAGTGATTGGCATCGGCTCACCGCGCGCCAGCGTTGAGAGCAACTTCGCGTTGCGTGAACTGGTCGGGGCAGAAAACTTCTATACCGGGATTGCACAATCCGAGCAGGAACGTCTGCAACTGGCACTGAAGGTGCTGCGTGAAGGTGGTGTGCATACCCCTGCGCTGCGTGATATTGAATCTTACGATGCGGTACTGGTGCTGGGCGAAGACATCACTCAGACCGGCGCTCGCGTTGCACTGGCCGTGCGTCAGGCGGTGAAAGGCAAGGCACGCGAAATGGCGGCAGCCCAGAAAGTGGCTGACTGGCAGATTGCGGCGATCCTCAACATCGGCCAACGCGCGAAGCACCCGCTGTTCGTGACCAATGTGGATAACACCCGTCTGGATGATATCGCGGCCTGGACCTACCGTGCGCCGGTTGAAGATCAGGCGCGTTTAGGCTTCGCGATTGCCCATGCGCTGGACAACAATGCGCCAGCCGTTGACGGCATCAGCAGTGACCTGCAAAACAAAATCGACGTGATCGTCCAGGCGCTGGCGGGGGCGAAAAAACCGCTGATCATTTCCGGTACCAACGCCGGTAGCGCAGAAGTGATTCAGGCGGCTGCCAACGTGGCGAAAGCGCTGAAAGGTCGCGGTGCGGACGTCGGCATCACGATGATTACCCGTTCGGTTAACAGTATAGGCCTGGGCATTATGGGCGGTGGTTCGCTCGACGATGCGCTGACCGAACTGGAAACCGGCCGTGCTGACGCGGTGGTCGTGCTGGAAAACGATCTGCATCGTCATGCGTCGGCAACGCGCGTGAATGCTGCGCTGGCAAAAGCGCCGCTGGTGATGGTGGTTGACCATCAGCGTACGGCGATCATGGAAAACGCCCATCTGGTGCTTTCCGCCGCCAGCTTTGCCGAAAGCGACGGCACGGTCATCAACAACGAAGGCCGTGCTCAGCGTTTCTTCCAGGTTTACGATCCGGCGTACTACGACAGCAATACCATCATGCTGGAAAGCTGGCGCTGGTTGCATTCACTGCACAGCACCGTACAGAACCGCGAAGTGGACTGGACGCAGCTTGACCACGTGATCGACGCGGTTGTCGCCGCGATGCCTGAACTGGCCGGTATTAAAGATGCTGCGCCGGATGCCACCTTCCGCATTCGTGGACAAAAACTGGCGCGTGAGCCGCACCGTTACAGTGGTCGTACGGCGATGCGCGCCAACATCAGCGTTCATGAACCGCGTCAGCCGCAGGACAAAGACACGATGTTTGCCTTCTCAATGGAAGGGAACAACCAGCCGTCTGCGCCGCGTTCACAGATTCCATTTGCCTGGGCGCCGGGCTGGAACTCTCCACAGGCGTGGAACAAGTTCCAGGATGAAGTGGGCGGGAAACTGCGCCATGGCGATCCGGGTGTGCGTCTGATTGAAGCCTCAGAGGGCAGTCTGGATTACTTCACGACGGTTCCTGCAAGCTTCCAGGCCCAGGACGGTCAGTGGCGTATCGCGCCGTACTACCATTTGTTTGGTAGCGATGAACTGTCTCAGCGTGCGCCGGTCTTCCAGAGCCGCATGCCGCAACCGTACATCAAACTCAACCCGGCCGATGCCGCGAAGTTGGGAGTGAATGCCGGTACCCGCGTCTCCTTTAGCTACGATGGCAATACGGTCACGCTGCCGGTTGAAATCGCCGAAGGGCTGACGGCAGGGCAGGTTGGCTTGCCGATGGGCATGCCGGGCATTGCCCCTGTTCTGGCGGGTGCGCGTCTTGAGGATCTGCAGGAGGCACAACAATGAGTTGGATTACACCGGATCTGATCGAAATCCTGCTGACCATCCTCAAAGCGGTGGTGATTCTGCTGGTGGTGGTCACCTGCGGGGCATTCATGAGCTTTGGCGAACGTCGTCTGCTGGGTCTGTTCCAGAACCGTTACGGACCGAACCGTGTAGGCTGGGGCGGTTCGCTCCAGCTGGTTGCGGACATGATCAAGATGTTCTTTAAAGAAGACTGGATCCCGAAATTCTCGGATCGCGTCATCTTTACCCTTGCGCCAATGATCGCCTTTACCTCGCTGCTGCTGGCGTTTGCCATCGTGCCGGTGAGTCCGGGTTGGGTGGTCGCGGATCTGAACATCGGGATCTTGTTCTTCCTGATGATGGCGGGTCTGGCGGTGTATGCGGTGCTGTTCGCCGGTTGGTCGAGCAACAACAAATACTCGCTGTTGGGTGCGATGCGTGCGTCTGCGCAGACGCTCAGCTACGAAGTGTTCCTCGGCCTTTCCCTGATGGGCGTGGTGGCGCAGGCCGGTTCCTTTAACATGACCGACATCGTCAACAGCCAGGCTGATATCTGGAACGTTATTCCGCAGTTCTTTGGTTTTGTCACCTTCGCTATCGCGGGCGTGGCGGTGTGTCACCGTCATCCGTTTGACCAGCCGGAAGCCGAGCAGGAACTGGCCGATGGTTACCACATTGAATACTCCGGGATGAAATTCGGTCTGTTCTTTGTGGGCGAGTACATCGGTATCGTCACTATTTCTGCGCTGATGGTTACCCTGTTCTTCGGTGGCTGGCAGGGCCCGTTCTTACCGCCATTCATCTGGTTCGCGATTAAAACCGCGTTCTTCATGATGATGTTCATTTTGATTCGTGCGTCGTTACCGCGTCCTCGTTATGACCAGGTAATGTCCTTCGGCTGGAAAATCTGCCTGCCGCTGACGCTCATCAACTTGCTGGTAACGGCGGCTGTCATTCTCTGGCAGGCGCAATAAGGGGCACAAAGACCATGACCTTAAAAGAATTGTTAGTAGGCTTCGGCACCCAGGTACGCAGTATCTGGATGATCGGCCTGCATGCGTTCGCCAAACGCGAAACGCAGATGTACCCGGAAGAGCCGGTCTATCTCCCGCCCCGTTTTCGTGGTCGCATTGTTCTGACGCGCGACCCGGATGGTGAGGAGCGCTGCGTTGCCTGTAACCTGTGTGCGGTAGCGTGTCCGGTAGGCTGTATCTCTCTGCAAAAAGCAGAGACCAAAGATGGTCGCTGGTATCCGGAGTTTTTCCGCATTAACTTCTCACGCTGCATTTTCTGCGGTCTGTGCGAAGAAGCCTGTCCAACAACCGCGATTCAGCTTACGCCAGATTTCGAACTGGGTGAGTACAAGCGCCAGGATCTGGTTTACGAGAAAGAGGATCTGCTGATCTCCGGTCCGGGCAAATACCCGGAATATAACTTCTACCGGATGGCAGGTATGGCAATCGACGGCAAAGATAAGGGCGAAGCAGAGAACGAAGCCAAGCCTATCGACGTCAAGAGCCTGTTACCGTAAGGAGAGGGGCAATGGAGTTCGCTTTTTATATCTGTGGCCTGGTCGCCATTCTCGCAACCTTGCGGGTGATCACCCATACCAATCCGGTGCACGCACTGCTGTACCTGATTATTTCGCTGCTGGCGATTTCCGGGGTGTTCTTCTCGCTGGGCGCTTACTTCGCGGGTGCGCTGGAAATTATCGTTTACGCGGGCGCCATTATGGTGCTGTTCGTGTTTGTGGTGATGATGCTCAACCTGGGCGGTTCTGAAATCGAACAGGAACGTCAGTGGCTGAAGCCGCAGGTGTGGATTGGCCCGGCAATTCTGTCGGCCATCATGCTGGTGGTGATTGTTTACGCCATTCTGGGGGTTAACGATCAGGGTATCGACGGTACACCAATCAGCGCGAAAGCGGTAGGTATTACCCTGTTCGGGCCTTACGTACTGGCGGTTGAACTGGCATCCATGCTGCTGCTGGCAGGTCTGGTTGTTGCCTTCCACGTTGGACGCGAAGAGCGTTCAGGTGAAGTGCTGAGCAACCGTAAAGACGATAGCGCGAAAAGAAAAACGGAGGAGCACGCATGATCCCCTTACAACATGGACTGATCCTCGCTGCGATTTTATTCGTTCTGGGTTTAACCGGTCTGGTTATCCGCCGCAATCTGCTGTTTATGCTGATTGGCCTGGAAATCATGATCAACGCTTCCGCGCTGGCCTTTGTGGTTGCCGGTAGCTACTGGGGCCAGACCGATGGTCAGGTGATGTATATTCTCGCCATCAGCCTTGCGGCTGCCGAAGCGAGTATAGGGCTTGCGCTGTTGCTGCAACTTCATCGCCGTCGCCAGAACCTGAACATCGATTCAGTAAGTGAGATGCGTGGATGAACATGCTTGCCTTAACCATCATTCTGCCATTGATTGGCTTTGTCCTGCTGGCGTTCTCTCGCGGACGCTGGTCAGAAAATCTCTCCGCAACCGTGGGCGTAGGCTCCATTGGTCTGGCGGCGCTGGTCACTGCCTTTGTCGGGATGGACTTCTTCGCCAACGGCAAGCAGGCGTTCAGCCAGCCGCTGTGGACGTGGATGTCTGTCGGTAACTTCAACATTGGTTTCAACCTGGTACTGGACGGCCTGTCGCTGACCATGCTGTCGGTTGTCACTGGTGTCGGTTTCCTGATCCACATGTTCGCCTCCTGGTACATGCGCGGTGAAGAGGGCTACTCCCGCTTCTTCGCTTACACGAACCTGTTTATCGCCAGCATGGTTGTTCTGGTGCTGTCCGATAACCTGCTGTTGATGTACCTCGGCTGGGAAGGCGTGGGCCTGTGCTCTTACCTGCTGATCGGTTTCTATTACACCGATCCAAAGAATGGCGCTGCGGCGATGAAAGCGTTCGTCGTGACCCGTGTGGGTGACGTGTTCCTCGCGTTCGCACTGTTCATTCTGTACAACGAGCTGGGTACCCTGAACTTCCGTGAAATGGTTGAACTGGCGCCAGCACACTTCGCCGCAGGCAACAATATGCTGACGTGGGCGACGCTAATGCTGCTGGGTGGTGCTGTGGGTAAATCGGCACAGCTGCCGTTGCAGACATGGCTGGCTGACGCGATGGCGGGCCCGACGCCTGTCTCCGCGCTGATCCACGCCGCAACGATGGTGACCGCTGGTGTTTACCTGATTGCCCGTACGCATGGCCTGTTCCTGATGACCCCGGAAATTCTGCATCTGGTCGGTATCGTGGGTGCGGTGACGCTGGTGATGGCAGGTTTTGCCGCACTGGTGCAAACCGACATCAAGCGCGTACTCGCCTATTCCACCATGAGCCAGATCGGTTACATGTTCCTGGCGCTGGGCGTTCAGGCATGGGATGCGGCGATTTTCCACCTGATGACGCACGCCTTCTTTAAAGCGCTGCTGTTCCTGGCGTCCGGTTCCGTCATTCTGGCCTGCCATCACGAACAGAACATCTTCAAGATGGGTGGCCTGCGTAAGTCCATTCCGCTGGTTTATCTCTGCTTCCTGGTGGGCGGTGCGGCGCTGTCGGCGCTGCCGCTGATTACCGCAGGCTTCTTCAGTAAGGATGAGATTCTGGCAGGCGCGATGGCGAATGGTCATATCAATCTGATGGTGGCAGGACTGGTCGGTGCGTTCATGACCTCCCTGTATACCTTCCGTATGATTTTCATCGTGTTCCACGGTAAAGAACAAATTCATGCTCATGCAGGGAAGGGGATTACTCACCACCTGCCGTTGATTGTCCTGATGATCCTGTCCACCTTCGTAGGCGCGCTGATTGTGCCGCCGCTGCAGGGTGTACTGCCGCAGACAACTGAACTTGAGCATGGCCGCGTGATGACCCTGGAAATGACTTCTGGCGTGGTAGCGATTGCGGGCATCCTGATTGCCGCATGGTTGTGGCTGGGTAAACGTACTCTGGTAACCTCGATTGCCAACAGTGCGCCGGGTCGTCTGCTGGGCACCTGGTGGTATAACGCCTGGGGCTTCGACTGGCTGTACGACAAAGTGTTCGTTAAGCCGTTCCTTGGCGTCGCCTGGCTGCTTAAACGCGATCCGCTCAATGCCCTGATGAACGTGCCAGCTATCCTTTCCCGCTTTGCAGGTAAAGGCCTGCTGTTCAGCGAGAACGGTTATCTGCGCTGGTATGTCGCATCAATGAGCATTGGCGCCGTAGTGGTGCTGGCACTGCTGATGGTACTGCGTTGAGTTTGCGGGCTGGATGAACGACTGCCGGATGGCGCTACGCTTATCCGGCCTACACGCTCAAAGAGAATTTTTAGAAAATTCGTTGAAAATCAGGTCCAACTGGACAGGCGTTATCGGCGAAGTCAGAGTGAGCACCGCCTGTGCACCGCAACCGGAGCGTACTGAGGTATGTGAGGATTGCGAGCACTGTCGGGGTTCGCTATGACGAGTGAGATAGCCTGAACCGGACTTAAACAAGGAACAAAGATCACCATGTTATTACCTTGGTTGATATTAATCCCCTTTATCGGTGGCTTCCTGTGCTGGCAGACCGAACGCTTTGGCGTGAAGGTGCCGCGCTGGATCGCGCTGATCACCATGGGACTGACGCTCGCGCTTGGCCTGCAACTGTGGCTACAGGGCGGTTATTCGCTGACGCAGTCTGCTGGCATTCCGCAGTGGCAGTCTGAATTTGTCCTGCCGTGGATCCCGCGCTTTGGCATCTCGATTCACCTGGCAATCGACGGTTTGTCGCTGCTGATGGTGGTGCTGACCGGTCTGCTTGGCGTTCTGGCGGTGTTGTGTTCCTGGCGAGAAATCGAAAAATACCAGGGCTTCTTCCACCTGAACCTGATGTGGATCCTGGGCGGCGTGATCGGTGTGTTCCTTGCCATCGACATGTTCCTGTTCTTCTTCTTCTGGGAAATGATGCTGGTGCCGATGTACTTCCTGATCGCGCTGTGGGGCCACAAGGCGTCCGACGGTAAAACGCGTATCACGGCGGCAACCAAGTTCTTCATTTACACCCAGGCGAGCGGTCTGGTGATGCTGATTGCCATCCTGGCGCTGGTGTTCGTTCACCATAATGCGACCGGCGTGTGGACCTTCAACTATGAAGACCTGCTGAAAACGCCGATGTCGCACGGCGTCGAATATCTGCTGATGCTGGGCTTCTTCATCGCGTTTGCGGTGAAAATGCCGGTGGTTCCACTGCACGGCTGGCTGCCAGATGCGCACTCCCAGGCACCGACCGCGGGTTCTGTTGACCTCGCCGGTATTTTGCTGAAAACCGCTGCTTACGGTCTGCTGCGTTTCTCCCTGCCGCTGTTCCCGAACGCGTCAGCGGAGTTCGCGCCTATCGCGATGTGGCTGGGCGTTATCGGTATCTTCTACGGTGCATGGATGGCGTTCACGCAGTACGACATTAAACGTCTGATCGCCTACACCTCGGTTTCACACATGGGTTTCGTGCTGATTGCCATCTACACCGGCAGCCAGCTGGCGTACCAGGGGGCGGTGATTCAGATGATTGCGCACGGCCTGTCCGCTGCGGGTCTGTTCATTCTGTGTGGTCAACTGTACGAACGTTTGCACACCCGCGACATGCGTATGATGGGCGGCCTGTGGGGCAAAATGAAATGGTTACCGGCACTGTCGATGTTCTTCGCCGTGGCGACGCTGGGTATGCCTGGCACCGGTAACTTCGTTGGCGAATTCATGATCCTGTTTGGCAGCTACCAGGTGGTTCCGGTCATCACCGTGATTTCGACCTTTGGTCTGGTGTTTGCCTCTGTTTACTCGCTGGCGATGCTACATCGCGCTTACTTCGGTAAAGCGAAGAGCCAGATTGCGCAACAAGAGCTGCCAGGGATGTCGCTGCGTGAGCTGTTTATCATCCTGTTGCTGGTCGTGCTTCTGGTACTGCTTGGCTTCTATCCGCAGCCGATTCTGGATACCTCGCATTCTGCGATGAGCAACATCCAGCAGTGGTTTGTTAATTCCGTTACTACTACAAGGCCGTAAATCGCCATGACAATAACTCCACAACACCTGATTGCGCTGCTACCGCTGCTGATCGTCGGCTTGACGGTGGTGGTTGTGATGCTCTCCATTGCGTGGCGACGCAATCACTTCCTCAATGCCACGCTGTCGGTCATTGGGCTTAACGCCGCGCTGGTTTCGCTCTGGTTTGTTGGCCAGGCTGGCGCGATGGACGTGACCCCGCTGATGCGGGTTGACGGTTTCGCAATGCTCTACACCGGACTGGTTCTGCTGGCGAGTCTGGCGACCTGTACTTTTGCCTACCCGTGGCTGGAAGGCTATGACGATAACCGGGAAGAGTTCTACCTGCTGGTGTTGATTGCCGCGCTGGGTGGCATTCTGCTGGCGAACGCCAATCATCTGGCGGCGCTGTTCCTTGGTATCGAACTGATCTCCCTGCCGCTGTTTGGTCTGGTGGGCTATGCCTTCCGTCAGAAACGTTCGCTGGAAGCCAGTATCAAATACACCATCCTGTCTGCTGCCGCCTCATCATTCCTGCTGTTTGGTATGGCGCTGGTGTACGCGCAGTCTGGCAACCTGTCGTTTGTTGCGCTCGGTAAGAGCCTCGGCGACGGTATGTTGAACGAGCCGCTGCTGCTGGCGGGCTTCGGGATGATGATTGTTGGTCTGGGCTTTAAACTCTCTCTGGTTCCGTTCCACCTGTGGACGCCAGACGTATACCAGGGCGCACCGGCTCCGGTTTCCACCTTCCTGGCGACGGCGAGCAAAATCGCTATCTTCGGCGTGGTGATGCGTCTGTTCCTGTACGCGCCGGTTGGCGACAGTGAAGCGGTTCGCGTGGTGCTTGGCGTGATCGCCTTTGCTTCCATCATCTTCGGTAACCTGATGGCGCTGAGCCAGACTAACATCAAGCGTCTGCTGGGTTATTCGTCTATCTCTCACCTCGGCTACCTGTTAGTGGCGCTGATTGCTCTGCAGAGCGGCGAGATGTCCATGGAAGCGGTCGGCGTTTACCTTGCCGGTTACCTGTTCAGCAGCCTCGGCGCGTTCGGCGTGGTCAGCCTGATGTCCAGTCCGTACCGTGGTCCGGATGCCGATTCTCTGTTCTCCTACCGTGGGCTGTTCTGGCATCGTCCGATCCTCGCGGCAGTGATGACGGTAATGATGCTGTCTCTGGCGGGTATCCCGATGACGCTGGGCTTTATCGGTAAATTCTACGTGCTGGCAGTCGGTGTGCAGGCGAACCTATGGTGGCTGGTTGCTGCTGTGGTGGTTGGTTCCGCGATTGGTTTGTATTACTACCTGCGTGTTGCCGTGAGTCTGTACCTGAGCGCGCCGCAGCAGCTTAACCGCGATGCGCCGTCTAACTGGCAGTACAGCGCAGGCGGTATTGTGGTACTGATCTCCGCACTGCTGGTGCTGGTGCTGGGTATCTACCCGCAGCCGCTGATCAGTATTGTGCAGTTAGCCGCACCGCTGATGTAAGCGACAAGCAAAAACGAAAAACCCGCCGAGGCGGGTTTTTTTATGGATGAAGAATCTTCAGGCAATCAACTGACGACTGACCAGCGGGCCGCTGATGTTTTGCGCCGCGCGGTCCATCACTTCCTGAATAACGGATGACAGTTCATTCACTTCAAACTTCGCCACGTAGCCATCGGCTTTCACTTTGCGGACGTGATCTTCATTGGCACTACCGGAAAGAGAAGAGTGGATCACCACCGGAATTTTCTTCAGCCGCTCGTCGGTTTTGATTTTTCGGGTCAGGGTGAAACCATCCATCTCCGGCATTTCCAGATCGGTTAACACCAGTGCGATCTTCTCGCTAATCGCTTTGCCTTCCGCTTCCGCTTCCTGCGCCAGTTGCTGAATTTTGTCCCAGGCATCTTTACCGGTGACGTGCATTTGATGGGGAATGTCCATGGCCGTCAGACCTTTCTCCAGCATCGCACGGGCCACGCGGGAGTCTTCCGCGACAATAGCCACGGCACCGGGGGTGATGTTGAACTTATTGGTTTTCAGTTCCGTTGCGCGCAGGTCGTGATTCGATGGCACGATGTCATACAGAATCTGTTCTACGTCGAGCACCAGCGCCAGGTTGTTGGTCTCTTTGTCTTCATCCAGACAGGCGATACTGGTGATGTAGCGGCCGTTCACCGCTTTCTCTGCGGTGTGTACCTGCTTCCAGTCCAGGCGCATGATGTTTTCGACCGACTCGACGGCGAAGGCCTGCACGCTACGGGCATATTCGGTGATTAACAGAATGTTGAGTCCATTCTCCGGCTTGCAGCCGGCTACGGCGGGGAGGTCAATAACCGGAATCACCTGATCGCGAATATTGACCATTCCCAGCAATGGCGCCTTCATCCCTGCCGGACGAGTAAAGGCAGGCATAGGTACAATTTCGCGCAACTTGAACACGTTAATGCCAAACAGCTCAGATTTCTGTTCGTGCAGGGAGTTTCCCAGACGAAACAGCAGCAGTTCAAAGCGGTTGGACAGGGTCAGATTCGCCCTGTCATCGATATCTTTCTGGAAATTGTCCATGCTGTCCTCAGTGTGAATACTGCGTTTTTACTGTTATCGGCACTGAGAGCAAAAAATGGAGCCCTAAACCGTGAAAATGGCGAAATCGTCGGCAAGTTCAGTGGAAGGGAAGATAGCCTGACACTCTGCCAGCAGTCGCTGGCAACCTGCGGCGTCATAGCGCGAACTGACGTGCGTTATGATGAGCTTTCCGACTGCAGCCTCCCGTGCCAGCAGTGCCGCCTGGCGGGTGGAACTGTGTCCACGGCTGTTGGCCTTTTCTTCCATTGACGTATCCAGCGTGGTTTCGTGAATCATCACGTCGACCCCTTTCGCCAGATCAAGCGCGGATGCGCAGGGCGCGGTATCGCCAAAAATCGCGACCGTTTTACCGGGCGTCGCTGGGGCAAGAAAATCGGCCCCGCGTATCACGCTGCCGTCTTCCAGGGTGACCGTTTTGCCTGCTTTCAGATCCTGAAACCAGGGACCGGCCTTCACCCCAGCGGCTTTCAGCGCTTTGGCGTTGAGCGCGCCGGGTTTATCATGCTCCTCAACGCGGTAACCGTAACATTCCAGCGGGTGTTCAAGCGGGTAAGCCGTTACTTTTCGCAGCCCGTCATCAAGAATTTCCCCGGCGGTGATTTCGACGATTTCCAGCGGATAGTCAGTCCATGAGCCGCTCAGACGCAGCGCGGTTTCAGTAAACTCACGCAGCCCCTTCGGCCCGTAAAGCGTTAGCGGCTGAGCATTGCCCGCCATCGAACGACTGCACAGTAAACCCGGCAAACCGAACAGATGATCGCCGTGCAGATGGCTGATGAAAATCCGTTCAATTTTGCCGGGATGATATGCCGTGCTCAACATCTGATGTTGCGTACCTTCACCACAGTCAAACAGCCATAGCGCGGGCTGCGTCGGGTGTTGATGATGTAGCAAAATGGCTGTCACGTTGCGCGTACGCGTGGGCACGCCAGCTGAGGTACCCAGAAAGAGAAATTCCATTATTTCATTACACTTTTAAAAAATAATCTGGCTAGTATAAATCGTTTACGGAAAAGGAGCGCACGATGATTATCTGGCAAGACCTGCATCATTCGGAATTAACCGTCCCACAGCTCTATGCGCTGTTAAAACTGCGCTGTGCGGTGTTTGTTGTGGAGCAGAACTGTCCCTATCTCGACGTAGACGGTGACGATCTGGTGGGTGAGAACCGCCATATCCTGGGCTGGCATGACGGCGAGCTGGTGGCGTATGCGAGGATTCTGAAAAGCACTGAAGATCTGGAGCCCGTCGTGATTGGACGGGTGATCGTCAGTGAAGCGTTACGCGGTGAAAAGCTGGGCCAAAATTTGATGGCGCAGACGCTGGCGTCTTGTCAGCGACACTGGCCGGAGAAGGCGCTGTATCTGGGCGCACAGGCGCATTTGCAGGCATTCTATGCACGATTTGGTTTTGCTCCGGTCACCGAAGTCTATGAGGAAGATGGCATCCCACATGTGGGGATGGCGCGCGAAGCGATTCGGGCGGGATCCTGAGTCGTTGTCTATAGTTAGGGGCAGGTTTACTAACATGGAGAACGAGAATGTCTTATCAATTTGGTGATTCGCGTATTGATGACGACCTGACGTTGCTGAGTGAAACGCTGGAAGAGGTGCTGCGTTCCTCAGGGGATCCCGCCGATCAGAAATACATTGAGCTGAAAGCGCGGGCTGAAAAGGCGCTGGATGAGGTCAAAAATCGCGTAAGTCAGGCTTCAGATAGTTATTATTATCGTGCCAGACAGGCCGTTTATCGTGCAGATGATTATGTGCACGAAAAACCCTGGCAGGGGATTGGCGTTGGCGCGGCGGTCGGACTGGTGCTCGGCTTACTGTTGGCACGACGCTAATCTGCAAGCGAGATCGCATTGACTCCCTAAACTGGGGTACTGCTTTTTTTGTGCAGTACCCCGTATAATGTGAGGTTTTTAACAGGGAGAGGTCCGCGTGCATTCACTCACTACTGCGCTGGAAGGTCTGACGCGTCTTTTGTCGCAGGCAATCCCGGCGGCACCAGGCATTCGGGTTCTCGATGTTCCTTTTCCCCTTAATGACGCTTTCGATGCGTTAAGCTGGCTGGCAAGTCAGTCCATTTATCCGCAATTTTACTGGCAGCAGCGCAACGGTGATGAAGAGGCCGCCGTGCTGGGCGTCGTTGCGCCATTTTCTTCTCTCGATGAGGCGCAATGCTTTCTTCGCCAACATCCGCAGCAAACCGACCTGCGTATCTGGGGACTGAATGCGTTTGATCCAGAGCAGGGTAACCTGGTGTTACCGCGTCTTGAGTGGCGGCGCTGTGCGGGCGTGGCTGTGCTGCGTCTGCATTTGTGGAGTGATGTTTCTCTGCGCGAGGATGCTGACCGGGCGCTGACCTTTCTCGCCTCGCTGGCGAGTGTAAAACCGCTGCCGACATTACGTCTGAGCAAAACCGCTGAACAGCACTGGCCCGAAAAAGCAGGCTGGATCACCCTGATTGAGCAGGCCACGCAGACGATTGCCGAAGGTGAACTGGATAAAGTGGTGCTGGCGCGCGCCAGCGATCTGCACTTTTCTCGCCCGGTGAATGCCGCTGCTGTGATGGCTTCAAGTCGCCGTTTGAACCTGAACTGCTACCATTTTTATATGGCTTTTTCTGCGCAGAGTGCGTTCCTGGGTTCGTCTCCGGAACGTCTCTGGCGACGTCGCGATACCGCGCTCCGTACCGAGGCGCTCGCCGGGACGGTAGCGAATCACCCGGATGATTATAAGGCCTGGCAACTGGGCGAATGGCTGATGAAGGACGACAAAAATCAGCGCGAAAATATGCTGGTGGTCGAGGATATCTGTCAGCGCCTGCAGGACTACACGCATACACTGGACGTTTTGCCGCCGCAGGTGCTGCGGTTGCGAAAAGTGCAGCATTTGCGACGCTGCATCTGGACGGCGCTGAATCAGGCGGATGACACGCTCTGTTTACTGCAGTTGCAGCCCACGGCAGCCGTGGCCGGGATCCCACGCGAACGGGCACGGGCATTTATTCAGCAGCGTGAACCTTTTGCGCGGGAATGGTACGCCGGGTCGGCGGGCTATCTGTCATTACAGCAAAGCGAATTTTGTGTTTCGCTGCGGTCGGCGAAAATCAGCGGTAACGTGGTTCGGCTGTATGCCGGTGCGGGTATTGTTCGTGGGTCAGACCCTGAGCAGGAGTGGCAGGAAATCGATAATAAAGCCGCTGGTCTGCGATCTTTGTTACAGATGGATGGATAATGAGTTACATATTCCCGACTCATATCAATAATCCCTTTTTTCCGTTCTTTATACTGAGTCGCAATATTGATACCGGACAATCTCATGTCAGTAAGCGCATTTAACCGACGCTGGGCGGCGGTCATTCTGGAAGCATTAACTCGCCATGGCGTCAGGCATGTTTGCATTGCCCCTGGCTCTCGTTCCACGCCGCTCACTCTGGCTGCGGCGGAAAATTCGGCTTTTATTCACCACACGCATTTTGATGAGCGTGGTCTTGGTCATCTGGCGCTGGGACTGGCGAAGGTGAGTAAACAGCCTGTTGCCGTGATCGTGACCTCCGGTACGGCGGTCGCTAACCTCTATCCGGCGCTGATTGAAGCGGGCCTGACCGGTGAAAAATTGATCCTTCTGACGGCCGATCGTCCTCCTGAACTGATTGACTGCGGCGCGAATCAGGCGATTCGTCAGGCGGGCATGTTTGCGTCACACCCGTCACAAACGCTTTCGCTTCCGCGCCCGACGCAGGACATTCCGGCCCGTTGGCTGGTGTCGACTATCGATAATGCGCTGGCCTCGCTGCATGCCGGCGCGGTCCATATCAACTGTCCGTTTGCCGAGCCGTTATATGGCGAGATGGATGATACCGGTCTGGCCTGGCAACAGCGTCTCGGTGACTGGTGGCAGGATGACAAACCCTGGCTGCGCGAAGCGCGTCGGCTGGAGAGCGACAAACAGCGCGACTGGTTCTTCTGGCGGCAAAAACGCGGCGTTGTTGTTGCCGGGCGAATGGGTGCAGAAGAGGGCAAGAAAGTTGCGCAATGGGCGCAGACGTTGGGCTGGCCGCTGATTGGCGATGTGCTGTCGCAAACCGGACAGCCGCTTCCCTGTGCCGACCTCTGGCTCGGCAATCCGAAGGCGGTGACGGAACTGCAGCAGGCACAGATTGTGGTGCAGCTGGGCAGCAGTCTGACCGGAAAACGCTTACTGCAATGGCAGGCAAACTGTGAGCCGGAGGAGTACTGGATTGTCGATAATATCGAAGGGCGGCTGGATCCGGCGCATCATCGCGGTCGTCGTCTGGTGGCAAAAATCGGCGATTGGCTGGAACTGCATCCTGCGGAAAAACGGCAACCGTGGTGTGTAGACATTCCGCGTTTGGCGGAGCTGGCCTGGCAGGCCGTGGCGGCGCGGCGTGATACTTTTGGCGAGGCGCAACTGGCGCATCGCATTCGCGACTATCTGCCCGAGCAGGGGCAGCTTTTTGTCGGCAACAGCCTGGTGGTACGCCTGATTGATGCGCTGTCGCAGCTTCCGGCAGGTTACCCGGTTTACAGCAATCGCGGCGCAAGTGGTATTGATGGTCTGTTATCGACCGCTGCGGGCGTGCAGCGCGCCAGCGCGAAATCGACGCTGGCGATCGTGGGCGATTTATCGGCGTTGTACGATCTCAATGCGTTAGCCCTGTTACGGCAGGTCTCCGCGCCGTTCGTACTGATTGTGGTGAACAATAACGGCGGGCAGATTTTCTCGCTGCTGCCCACGCCGCAGAGCGAACGTGAACGCTTTTACCTGATGCCGCAAAATGTCCATTTTGAACACGCGGCTGCAATGTTTAACCTCAAGTATCATCGCCCGGAAAGCTGGGATGAACTGGAGGCGGCGCTGGCTGGCGCGTGGCGTATGCCTGCGACCACGGTGATTGAACTGGTGGTCAACGACACCGACGGCGCGCAGACGCTACAACAGCTGCTGGCGCAGGTGAGCCAATTATGATCCTGCACGCGCAGGCAAAAGCCGCGCAGTCAGACTCACCCTGGCTGGTTTTCCTGCACGGTTTTTCCGGCGATAGCCAGGAATGGCAACCGATCGGCGAGCGGCTTTCCGGCTTTTCACGCTTGTACATCGATCTGCCTGGTCACGGTGGATCGGCGGAGATCCGCGTCAGCGGATTTACCGATGTGATCAGCTTGCTGCGTAATACTCTCCTTAGTTACAACATACTGAAATACTGGTTGGTGGGATATTCCCTCGGCGGCAGAGTGGCGATGATCGCGGCCTGTCAGGAAATGCCGGGGCTTTGCGGCCTGGTGGTTGAAGGCGGGCATCCGGGACTGCAAAGCGACGCCGAACGCGACACGCGCCGGGATTCTGACCATCACTGGGCGGAACGTTTTCGCCATGACGCGCTGACTGAGGTGTTTACTGACTGGTATCAGCAGCCGGTTTTTGCTTCGCTGAACGCGCGGCAACGAGAAGCGCTGGTCGCGCTGCGTAGCCAGAATAACGGCGAAACGCTGGCGGCAATGCTGGAAGCCACTTCGCTGGCGGTCCAGCCTGATTTACGCGCTGCGCTCACCGCGCGCGCCTTTCCGTTTTATTATTTATGTGGTGAACGTGACAGCAAATTCTGCGCCCTGGCGACGGAATTAGCGGCGACCCGCCATGTGATTCGTAACGCCGGACACAATGCGCACCGGGAAAATCCCGCAGGCGTGGTGGACTGTCTGGCTCAGATTCTGCGTCTCTGACTAAAGGACACACTATGATCTATCCTGATGAAACAATGCTTTACGCACCGGTAGAATGGCACGATTGCTCGGAAGGCTACACCGACATTCGCTATGAGAAATCGACCGACGGTATCGCAAAAATCACCATTAATCGTCCGCAGGTGCGCAACGCATTCCGTCCTCTGACCGTCAAAGAGATGATTCAGGCGATGGCGGATGCCCGTTACGACGATAACGTGGGCGTGATTATTCTGACTGGCGCAGGCGATAAAGCCTTTTGTGCCGGCGGCGACCAGAAGGTTCGCGGCGACTACGGCGGCTATCAGGATGACTCCGGTGTGCATCACCTGAACGTGCTGGATTTCCAGCGCCAGATCCGTACCTGTCCGAAGCCGGTCGTGGCGATGGTGGCGGGTTATTCCATTGGCGGTGGTCACGTGCTGCATATGATGTGCGACCTGACGATTGCGGCTGAAAATGCCATCTTCGGGCAGACCGGCCCGAAAGTCGGCTCCTTTGACGGCGGCTGGGGGGCGTCTTACATGGCGCGGATCGTGGGGCAGAAGAAAGCGCGTGAAATCTGGTTCCTGTGCCGTCAGTACGATGCCAAACAGGCGCTGGATATGGGGCTGGTGAACACCGTTGTCCCATTGGCTGAACTCGAAAAAGAAACCGTGCGCTGGTGTCGTGAAATGCTGCAAAACAGCCCGATGGCGCTGCGTTGCCTGAAAGCGGCGCTGAACGCCGACTGTGATGGTCAGGCCGGTTTGCAGGAGCTGGCGGGTAACGCCACCATGCTGTTCTACATGACGGAAGAAGGTCAGGAAGGCCGTAACGCCTTCAACCAGAAACGTCAGCCTGATTTCAGCAAATTCCAACGGAATCCGTAATGCGTAGCGCGCAGGTATACCGCTGGCAGATCCCCATGGACGCGGGGGTGGTTCTGCGCGACAGGCGGTTAAAAACGCGTGACGGGCTGTATGTTCGCCTGCACGACGGCGAGCGTCAGGGATGGGGAGAGATCTCCCCACTGCCGGGATTCAGTCAGGAAACCCAGGAAGAGGCGCAGGTTGCGCTGCTGGCCTGGGTTGACGGCTGGCTGCAGGGAGAAGATGCATTGCCTGACATGCCTTCTGTGGCCTTTGGCGTCAGTTGTGCGCTGGCGGAAATAGCCGGAACGCTGCCTGAAGCCGCAGACTATCGGGCGGCGCCGCTGTGTACCGGCGATCCGGACGATCTGGTGCTGCAACTGGCGGATATGCCCGGCGAAAAAGTCGCGAAGGTGAAGGTCGGACTGTACGAAGCGGTTCGCGACGGCATGGTGGTCAACCTGCTGCTGGAGGCGATCCCGGAACTGCGGCTGCGGCTGGATGCCAACCGCGCCTGGACGCCGTTGAAGGCGCAGCAGTTCGCGAAGTACGTGAACCCGGACTACCGTAACCGCATCGCCTTCCTCGAAGAACCGTGCAAAACGCGCGACGACTCGCGAGCCTTTGCCCGTGAAACCGGGATTGCTATCGCCTGGGACGAAAGCCTGCGTGAGGCGGATTTTGTCTTTGAAGCAGAAGAGGGCGTACGTGCAGTGGTGATCAAACCGACGCTGACCGGGTCGCTGGAAAAAGTGCGTGAGCAGGTACAGGCCGCGCATACACTGGGGCTGACGGCGGTGATCAGTTCATCCATCGAGTCGAGCCTGGGTCTGACCCAACTGGCGCGCATTGCCGCGTGGCTGACGCCAGACACCATTCCGGGACTGGATACGCTGAGCCTGATGCAGGCGCAGCAGATTCGTCGCTGGCCGGGAAGTCCATTACCACTGATTGACGAATCAGCCCTGGAACGCCTGCGATGACCTTTCCTGACTGGCCGTGGCGATACTGGCGGCAGGTTCAGGGAGACGCGCCAGCCATACGCCTGAATGATGAGGTGCTAAGCTGGCGCACGCTCTGTACGCGTATTGATGCCCTGGCGAGCGGTTTTGCCGCACAGGGGGTTACCGAAGGCTGCGGCGTGATGCTGCGCGCCTGGAATCATCCGCAGACACTGCTGGCATGGCTGGCGCTGTTGCAGTGCGGTGCACGGATCCTGCCGGTCAACCCGCAGCTTCCTCACGCCTTACTGGCAACATTGCTGCCCGATCTCACGCTGCAGTTTGCGCTGGACCTGGAGGGAGAAAACCGCTTTCCCTTTCTGATCCCGCTGAACTGCCTGAACGCGAACGGGCAGCATGCCGTCGACTGGCAGCCGCAGCGTCTGTGTTCCATGACGCTGACCTCCGGTTCGACCGGTCTACCGAAAGCGGCAGTTCATACCTGTCAGGCGCATATTGCCAGTGCTGACGGTGTGCTGTCGCTGATGCCGCTGGCAACAGAGGACGACTGGCTGCTCTCTCTGCCGTTGTTTCATGTCTCCGGACAGGGGATTCTGTGGCGCTGGTTAGTGGCCGGGGCGCGGATGACGGTACGGGAAAAACAGCCGCTGGAACAGATGCTGGCCGGATGCACCCATGCTTCGCTGGTGCCAACGCAACTCTGGCGACTGCTGGTGAACCAGACGCCGGTGGCGCTGAAAGCCGTTTTGCTGGGTGGCGCGGCGATTCCGGTGGCGTTAACCGAGCAGGCGCGCGCGCAGGGCATTCGCTGCTGGTGCGGATACGGCCTGACGGAATTTGCCTCAACGGTATGTGCAAAAGAGGCGGACGGTCTGGCTGATGTCGGTATGCCTTTACCGGGACGAGAAGTCAGAATCGTAAATGATGAAGTCTGGCTGCGGGCGGCCAGTATGGCGGAAGGCTACTGGCGAGACGATAAACTGGTTTCGCTGGTTAACGATGAAGGCTGGTTTGCCACACGCGATCGCGGCGTGCTGAATGACGGAAAACTGACCATCGCCGGACGTCTGGATAATCTCTTTTTTAGCGGCGGAGAGGGGATACAACCCGAAGAGGTGGAACGGGTCATTGTTACGCATCCTCACGTGCTGCAGGCGTTTATCGTGCCGATCGAGGACGCCGAATTTGGTCATCGACCGGTGGCGGTGGTGGAATGTGACGCAGACGTCGCAGAGACAGAACTTAACGAATGGGTGAAAGACAAACTGGCACGTTTCCAGCAGCCGGTACATTGGCTTTCTCTGCCTGCCGAACTGAAAAATGGGGGGATCAAGATATCCCGGCGTGCCGTCGTTGATTGGGTGAATGAAACATTAGGAAAACATTAATTTCACTTCGCAGTTTTACCAATTGATGCCCATTGCCACTTTGTTTATCTGCTACTGTGTAACGTAATGTAAAAGTTCCCGATACGTAAAGGTATGCAATGGAGTGGCAGGTGAAGAAGTCGTGCTATGACAAAAGGTCAGGGAAGCATGCATTAGTGTTAAGTGATGCCGGCGGTTCACTGAAAATGATCGCTGAAGTCCAGTCTGACATTGTGGTGAATGCCGGTGATATCCTTTCTCCGCAGAAGGATGCGCTGTATTCCGTCAACCGTGACAGCGGGCGGACGGTGAAGATTCTGGATGCCAGAAATTATACCTGTGACGAGTGGGAGCGCCTGAAGACGTTGTTGGGGAACAAATAAACGTCAGCGCGTTTTCCGCGGTGCGGGCAGAAAAATGAACATCAGTCCGGCCATGATACACAGTACGCCCAGCAGTGCTTTCAGAGAAAACGTGCCCTGCCAGCCGGGTAAGATTATCGACGCCACCCACACCAGCACATAACTCAGGCTGAGCAGCGCATAAGCCTTGCTCAGCGCGAGGTGATGCAGCGCGTTATGCCAGCAGAAAACCGACAGCAGATAGCCCACTAAACTGGTGAATAGCACGAGCGTACCGGTATGGAGGGAGAACAGCACCGGGATAAACGTCTGCCACTGTGTCATCGGCGGCAGGTTTGCCATCGCAAAGCTCAGGCCCAGTTGCGCGACGGACGTGATGATCACGCTGCACAGTCCCCAGAGTAATCCCATTACGCCGCACTCCCCAGAATAAAAATACCGCTGATGATCAAGACGATGCCCAGCCAGTGACGAAGCGCCACCGGTTCACGCCAGATTTTCCATGCCAGCAATGTGACCCAGACAAAGTTGAGACTGAGCATCGGGTAAGCGATACCCACGGGAATGTTCTGCAATACCAACAACCACAGGATCATCGCCAGGCCAAGGCAGGCGAGCGCCAGCCCCAGCCACAGGGCAACATGGCGTCTTCGCGCGCGGGTCGGCACGGGGAGCGTTGCCTGTTTCTGGCATAATTGCCCTGCAACGCTGAGCAGGCTGGCGAGTACTAATACCAGCCAGATCATTTGGGACGATACTGAATCAGCACCAGACGCCCCTGATTATCGATACTGTCAGCAGGGGGAATGGCAAGGCGGTTGATGTCTTCATCCTTCGCGATAGTGAGCACGAGCGTAATGATCCCCTCCTGGCGGTGCTGGCTGAGCCAGTCCGCAAAATCGCCGTAGCGAATGAACCGGCCTTTAGCATCGGGATAGTTAAGGCCATATTTCAACTCGCCGGTTTGCCCGTACATTAAAATGTCGTCGCGTTTCAGGCTCCAGGCCAGCCCGGCGGCGACGCCTACGCTGTCGGTAAGAATGTAGCGGCTTGGCGCCAGGTTTTCCCGGGTCATCTCGACAAAAAACTGTGGCTGTTTGGATTCCATGACCCGATCGGGCACGGAAAAACCAAACAACAGCGCCAGCGCCACGGGACACAGCGCGGCATAAATCCAGCTCTTTTCGGTGTTAGTCAGCGTATACCAGCCGAAAAAAGTCCACAGAGCAAACATCCCCAGCGTGCAGAAAACCTTATACACCTCAATGTGCATCCAGACCGGCGATTTCAGCGGTCCCCACGGCGAGACAACCAGCGTAGCGATAATCCCGATGACGCCGAACAGAATATTGATCCAGCCGTTGATGCGCAGCGCGGCAAAGCCCTTTTCCGCTGCGTTCAATCCGTATCTCGCCATCAGTATGGCGAGCGGGGCGAAACAGGACAGAATATAGGTCGGTAATTTGCCTTTCGCGATGCTGAAAAACACCAGCGGCATTACGATCCAACCGAGCAGATAGAATGCGCTGCGCGATTCATCTCGCGTCTGCCAGCCGGTCTTTAAGGCTCCGGGAAGCAGCGCAAGCCACGGCAGGCTTCCGGCGATCAGCACCGGCAGATAGTACCAAAACGGCGCTTTGTGCTGGGCGTCATCCATCGCGAAACGCTGGATGTGTTCGACCCAGAAAAAGTAGTGCCAGAAATCGGGTTCACGTTGGGCGATTGCCAGTCCCCACGGCAGAATGACGACGACACAACTGATGACCGCTAATCCGCCAAAGAGGAACAGATCTTTCCAGCGTTTCTGCGCGGCGACCCACGGCAGAACGCTGAGCACCGGTACCGCAAGCGCCAGAAAACCCTTGGTCATCACGCCCATCCCGCAGGTGACGCCCAGCAGCAAGAACCCTGCACTTTTCCCTTGCCAGGTGGTGGCCTGCATCGCCTGCCAGAAGCAGCACAGTCCCGCCATTAGCCAGAGCGCAATCAGCGGATCGAGCACTGCATAGGTGCCAATCCCGTAGACAATAAACAACGACAGGAAGATGATGGCCGACAGCAGGGCGGTACGCGTATCGCGCCATAGGCGCATGGCAAGCCATGCCACCAGCACGGCGGTGACCAGCGTCGCAAAAATGGCGCCCGCGCGAACGCCGAAATTGTTCGCACCAAACAACCCCTGCCCGATGCTGTTGATCCAGTACCCGGCAATGGGTTTTTCAAAGTAACGGACGCCAAGAAAATGAGGAACAAGCCAGTCGCCGGAGGCCAGCATTTCACGACTGATCTCGGCATAGCGTGTTTCATCAGGTTGCCACAACAGACGCAGGTTGATGGGGATGATGTACCAGAACGCGATTAGCGCGGCCAGTATCTGATAATAACGGGTGTTTTTCATCGTATGACACTCATTGCTTGCTGGCAGCCTAACCATCCTTCTCTTCCCGCGATGTGACCGCGAATAATCTCTCCCGGCGGCAAGGTGTTGTGATCCTCAGGCAGGAGATCGCCAAGTGGGCAGAAGGTGATGCCCGCATCGGCCGCACGCTGGAGCAGTTCCTCAAACTGGCTGTGCCAGGCACCACCTTCGACTTCGGCATGAATGGTATACACCGGCGTACCGGTATCCCGCTGTATTCGGGAGAGGATCCAGTCGTTGAAATCCTCTGCCTGAACCTCACGACCCACCGCTTCATCCCACGTGGGCAACGTGACCGGAATTTGTGGCGTAGCGAACGCTTCAGCCCCGAGAACCGGACGGAACGGCGCCCAGCCGCGGCAGTCGCTGTTGTATCGCAGAGGAAATGCCTCTTTGGCGAGCACCACACGCTGGTCAGCGCGCCAGCCCGCGACGGCTGAACAGGTCACGGGCTGGCCGGTGATCGCCTCCAGGGCGGTGATCCCGTGTGAAATATCGGCGATCAGTTGCTGTTCGCTCCACTGAGGACTCCGGGACTGCCAGGCGTGGTGATCCCAGGCGTGCAGACCCGTTTCATGCTGGCGTGCCGCTTCACGGATAATCTCGGCGTTTGCGCGACCGATTTCTTTTCCCGGCCAGGTGGTACCGGCCAGCAAAATATCCCAGCCGTAAAGAGACGCGGCGTTTGAGCGCAGCATTTTCCACAGAAACTGCGGTTTAATCAGGCGCCAGAGATGGCGCCCCATGTTGTCAGGCCCAACGCTAAAGAAAAAACTTGCCCGAATGTGGTATCGGCTCAATGACGCTAACAGGCGCGGCACACCTTCGCGGGTGCCGCGGAAGGTATCGACATCAATACGCAAGCCGACTTTTGTCATGATGAATGTTCCGTGAGTTCTACACTGCGCAGGAAGAAATCCAGCGTCTCGTCAACCGTTTCGCGCATATCGATGGTAGGCTCCCAGTCCAGGCAACGTTTTGCATTACGGATGTTGGGCTTACGGTGCTCCACATCCTGATAGCCTTTGCCATAATAGCTGCTGCTTTCAACCACCCGTAACCCGGCAAACGGTGGAAAATGATGGCGCAGTGGATGTTTGTCGAAACTCTCCAGCAGCATTTCCGCCAGTTCCTTGATGCTGGCTTCGTTTTCTGGGTTGCCGATGTTGATGATTTCACCGTCGCAGCGACCCCCCGCATTTTCAATGATCCGGTACAGCGCTTCGATGCCGTCGCGGATATCCGTAAAGCAGCGTTTCTGTTTTCCGCCTTCGATAAGCTTAATCGGCGAGCCTTCCACCAGGTTAAGGATCAACTGTGTGATGGCGCGTGAGCTGCCAATTCGCGCAGAATTCAGGCTGTCGAGTCGCGGCCCCATCCAGTTGAAGGGGCGAAAGAGGGTAAAGCGGAGCCCGTCTTTTTCGCCATAGGCCCAAATGACACGGTCGAGAAGCTGTTTGGACACCGAGTAAATCCAGCGGGGTTTATTGACCGGCCCGACAATCAGATTCGAGCTGTCTTCATCAAACACTTTGTCGGTACACATCCCGTACACTTCAGAAGTCGAGGGGAAAATGATCCGCTTACGGTATTTCACGCAGTAGCGAATGATTTTCAGGTTTTCTTCAAAATCCAGTTCAAAGACGCGCAGTGGGTTGCGGGTATATTCAATTGGCGTGGCAATGGCCACCAGCGGCAGCACCACGTCGCATTTCTTAACGTGATATTCGATCCATTCAGAGTGAATGCTGATGTCGCCTTCCACAAAATGAAAACGCGGGTGGTTGAGGAAGCGGCCAATCGCATCGCTGCCGATATCCAGACCATAGATTTCGTAGTGGTCTTCGCGCAGCAGGCGTTCGGTAAGATGGTTGCCAATAAAACCATTCACGCCGAGGATCAGCACGCGGGTACGGCGCTTGCTGGCAGCCAGCGATGGGCTGTTTAAACGGGAGCCTGCAACCAGGCCGAGTACCTGCGCTAACTGTGCACCCTGCATGGTGATGCCGTTACCCGCCTGTCCGGTCACTACCTCCAGCGCGCCTTCGGAACAGGCGATCAGCAGGGGCGCGACGGAAATCACGGTACCCGGTTGCGCGGTCTGGGGCTGTGAGTGGACGCGGGATGACCAGATGGTGAATTTTTGCGTGCCGGAATAGCTGAACGCGCCCGGCCAGGGGGCCGCGACCGCCCGCACCATGTTATGCAGCGTCGTTGCCGGTCGGTTCCACGTCAGGAAACTGTCTTCAGGCGTGCGACGACCAAAGTACGTTGCGTCGCTCTCGTTTTGCAAAACGTCACGCGTCTCTCTGCGTTTGATAGCGGGTAGTGCCTGTTCCAGCACCTGTCGGGCGGTCTGGCAAAGCTTATGATGTAGCGTAAGGGCCGTATCGTCAGGCGAAATAGCGACACGCTGTTGCCCGATAATGGCGCCTGCATCGGCGCGGTTGACCATGCGGTGCAGCGTCACGCCGGTTTCACTTTCGCCATTCACCAACACCCAGTTCAACGGGGCGCGACCGCGATACTTTGGCAGGAGTGAACCGTGCAGGTTGAATGCACCAGCCGGAGCCTGTTCCAGAATTGCATCGCTGAGTAGATGACGGTAATAGAAAGAGAAAATAACGTCAGGAGCGAGTTGGCTGATACGCTCAGCCCAGATTGGATGGTTCACGTCATCCGGGGCGTAGACCGGGATCCCCGCATCAGCGGCCAGGCGAGAAACGGAGCCAAAAAACGTGTTTTCTCCTGGATTATCCGCATGTGTAAAAATGGCGGCAATGTCATAGCCGGCGTCGAGCACGGCCTGAACGCCCAGACAGCCCATATCGTGATACGCGAAGACAACGGCTTTCATTATTGATTTTCCTTTGTAGAGTGCGGGCTTTCCGGACGAATAACTTGCTGGACGAAATAGCGGGGGCGGGCGCGGACATCGTTGTAAATTCGACCGATATATTCGCCGAGTAATCCCATGCCGATGAACTGCGCGCCGATAAAGGTAAACAGAACGGCAAACAGCATGAATACCCCTTCAGCCGCCCATTGTGGCCCCAGCGTCAGGCGGAGAATGACGAGGAGTATCGACAGAGTAAATCCGGTAACGGCGATGACGCTGCCGAGCAGGCTCAACATGCGCAAAGGCGTCGTCGTCAGGCAGGTCACCAGGTCGTACATCAGGTTAATCAGCCGCATAAAGCTGTATTTGGAATCACCAAATTCACGTTCCGCGTGATGAACGGGGATCTCCGTGGCGCGCCGGGCAAAAATATTCGCCAGAATCGGGATAAATGTGCTGCGCTCATGACAATGCAACATGGCATCGATAATGTGCCGGCGATAGGCGCGAAGCATGCAGCCGTAGTCGCCCATGGCTTTGCCCGTGGTGCGCTGAATCAGATGGTTGATCATCTTCGAGGCGGTTTTACGGAACAGACTGTCCTGACGATTCTGGCGTACGGTGCCAACGACGTCATACCCTTCATCGGCTTTTGCCACCAGACGCGGGATCTCTTCCGGCGGGTTTTGCAGATCGGCATCGAGCGTAATGATCAGGTCGCCAGTAACGTGACTGAATCCCGCCATGATGGCGGAATGCTGCCCGTAGTTGCGATTGAGTAAAATCGAAACGATGTGGCTGCCTTCAGCTTCTGATGCGTCGATCAACAACCGGGCAGAGTGGTCGCTGCTACCGTCATCAATCAACAGGATTTCATAGTCTTTTCCCAGACTCTCGCAGGCCGCAGTGGTTCGCCTGAACAGTTCCGGCAGGCTTTCCTGTTCGTTATAGACAGGGATCACCACCGACACTTTTGTAATCGGAAGGGCTTCAAACATGGTTATTTACCTGCAATCTGGCGAAGTGCGGTGATGACACGAGCGGTATCCGCCGGGGTCATATCAGGAAACAGCGGTAGCGAGCAGATACGTGCGCTGTTCCATTCGGTATGGGGGAGCGACAGAGTGTTAAAGCGCTCGCGGTAATATTTCTGCGTGTGCGCCGCGCGAAAATGCAAACCGGTCCCGATTCCCTGGGCTTTGAGCGCCTCCATCAGCGCGTCACGACTGATGCCACAGCGCTCTTCGTCGGTACGAATAATAAACAGATGCCATGCATGGACGTGGGGCCATGACGGCAGGCTCAGCGGTTGAAACGGCAGATCGGCCAGCGCTTGTTGGTACGCGTGGGCGATAGTTGCCCGGCGACGGTTTAGTGTCTCTAGTTTGTCTAACTGAACCAGCGCCATCGCTGCGTTAATATCGGTTAGATTGTATTTGTAACCTGGTGTCAGTACCTCGGCCTGAGGCGCGCGACCCCAGGTCTGGCGATCGTAGGCATCCACGCCGAGTCCGTGGAATTTCAGGGCGCGTAACTGCCGGACGAGTGGCTCATCATCGGTGACGATCAGTCCTCCCTCTGCGCAGGTGACATTCTTGATGGCGTGAAAGGAGAAAATCGCGGTACCTCGTGCGCCGACGTGACGACCCTGATAATAAGTCCCGACCGCGTGGGCGGCATCTTCGATAACCGCAATGCCGTGACGTTCTGCAAGGGCGTAAATGGCATCCAGATCGGCCGGTGCGCCGGCGTAATGGACGGGAATAATAGCTTTCGTGCGCGGCGTTATGGCGGCTTCAATGTGCTCAGCGGTGACCATCAGCGTGTCGCGGTCGACATCCACCAACACTGGGGTGGCGCCCAATAGCACAATCATGTTCAGGGTGGAAACCCAGGTCATTGACGGGGTGATGACTTCATCACCGGCACCGATTCCCAGCGCCATGAGGGCGATATGCATACCCGCCGTGGCGGAGCTGACGGCAATAGCGTGGTGGTTTCCCGTCAGCTGGCAGAAGGCCTCTTCCAGTTGCTGATTTTTCGGGCCGGTCGTAATCCATCCGGAATCAAGAACCGCTTTGATTGCGGCAAGTTCTTCCGTACCTATCGCCGGGCGAGAGAAAGGCAGAAAATCAGACATTATATTTCCTTTAGCCATTTGGATACTGCGATCCTCTTATTTATTAAGTCATAAACAGGAGGCTAAATGAGGATTATCCAGTTAGAGCCAAATAATAGTGGCTGAATATTAATTTAACCTTAAGAACTTAACGTTAAGAAAATATATCCTTTTTTCTCTATATTGCATTTGCATTGGCCAGGGTTTTCGGGCATTTTTCCCACTTAAATGATCATGCCTTTGATTAAGCGGTGTGCCGTAAAGTGATATTTCTGTTCGCCGGTAACGGGTGGAGTTTATTGTGTTTATCGTGTCCCAGTATTTCATTAAATCCAAAAAATATACGGTTATCCTGTTATCAGCGCTGGTGATAATGGTAGGGCTGGGCAGTCATTTCGCCTGGAGTAGTAACGGATTGCCGCGAATCGATTCCCGTACCCTGGCGGTACTGGCAAAACAGCATCCGGTGGTGGTGTTGTTTCGTCATGCCGAGCGCTGCGACAGGTCAGACAATCTCTGCCTGTCGGATAAAACCGGCATTACCGAGCATGGCGCGAAGCAAGCCCGTGCGTTGGGCGCCGCGTTTGGTAAAGAGATAAAAGACTACGATTTGTATGCCAGCGATACGGTACGCACCATTCAGTCAGCGACCTGGTTTTCTGCGGATAAAAAACTGACGGTAGATAAAGGCATGCATGCCTGTGGGCGGGGGACTTATCAGGCCATTGAGCGTTTAGCCAATAAGTCGGAAAATAAAGATGTGGTAATTTTTACCCACAATCATTGTTTGACATATCTGGCAAAAAATATGCGGGGTGTAAAATTGACCCCGGATTATCTGGACGGCCTGGTGATGCATGTCGATAAGGGAAAATTATTCCTTGATGGCAAACTGGTATCACTCTAACCCCTATTATGAATAAAAAATGACAGCCGTAATGGCTGTCATCAAATATTACAATAACCCTTTCAGTGTTAAGGTTTTCACCGTCGCAACGTTCAGATCGTATTTCGCTAAATCTTCCGGCTTGACCCAGGCAAACGCCTGAAACTCGTCATTGATATGTACCTCACGATTGGCAGCGATGCAGTCGAAAATCAGGTAAATCATATAAATCTCTTCCTGACGGCCATCGGGGTAGGTTTTGGTACGGATATCATCGCTGAAGGTCCAGGGTTTGATATCAGTCAGAACCAACTCAGTACCCAGTTCTTCGTGAATCTCACGGCGCAGGGCCTCTTCAATGCGTTCGCCTGGTTCAACGCCACCACCAGACAGCGCCCATTGGCCCGGGAAAACGCCCCGGTCGTCGGCCATCTGGCACAGGAGATAACTTCCAGCATTCTGTATTAAGGGGCAAACAATAGTCCTTTGACGCACGGTAATGTTCCTTGAAGCAGAGGGAGTGTTAGCAGGGAAAAGTTTATCCCCTGGCAACAGGGGAGAAAATGTTTATTTTCTATTCATATGAGAAATGTACTTTGATGGATTGCTATGAATAAAAAATAGTATCCTGGCGCTTTTCCGGACGGAAAAGAGGGTTAACGGGACTCTTCTTGTCTCTGAACGGTATTATTTAGTTACAAAATGCCGCACGATCGCTTTTTTAGCTCATTGATTCCTTTAGCGCTGGCAGTACAATCCTGCGGCTTTGGGGAACTTTACGTATTTGCTTGCTGGAAAGGGTAAAAATGAAAAAAAGCGTATTATTTGGCATAGCGGGAATGCTGTTCGTTTCCGCCTCTGCGAGTGCAATGAGCATCAGCGGACAGGCGGGTAAGGAATATACCAACGTTGGCGTCGGCTTTGGCACCGAGTCCACGGGACTGGCGCTAAGCGGTAACTGGATGCATAGCGATGACGACGGCGACGTCGCGGGTCTGGGGCTGGGGCTAAATCTACCGCTCGGTCCGCTGATGGCGACGGTGGGCGGCAAAGGGGTCTATACCAACCCGAACGACAGTGATGAAGGCTATGCTGCTGCGGTTGGCGGTGGATTACAGTGGCCAATAGGCGACAGTTTCCGCCTGTTCGGCGAGTACTACTACTCACCGGACTCGTTATCCAGCGGGATCCAGAGCTATGAAGAGGCGAATGCCGGCGCGCGTCTGACGATCATGCGTCCGCTCAGCATCGAAGCGGGTTATCGCTACCTCAACCTGGCGGGTAAAGACGGCAATCGTGATAACGCCATTGCGGACGGCCCGTATGTTGGGGTCAATGCCAGCTTCTGATTTTGGTGGCGCGGTCTTCTGCCGCGCCACTTTTGTTACCTTCCTGATATTTCTCTACCACGCCACTTCCCCCTTTGCGTTATAGTGTTTTCATCATAAAAGCAGGAGAACACGATGTTAAACGTGGAGATGTTATCCACCGGGGATGAAGTGTTGCACGGGCAAATCGTCGACACGAATGCAGCCTGGCTGGCCGATTTTTTCTTTAATCAGGGATTGCCCTTAACCCGTCGTAATACGGTGGGCGATAACCTCGATTGCCTGGTCGCCATTCTGCGCGAGCGGAGTCAGCATGCTGACGTACTGATCGTCAACGGTGGACTGGGGCCGACCAGTGACGATCTCAGCGCGCTTGCTGCGGCGACGGCGAAAGGGGAAGGGCTGGTTCTGCACGAAGCCTGGCTTGCCGAGATGGAACGATTCTTCCGCGAGCGCGGCAGAGTGATGGCGCCCAGCAACCGCAAACAGGCGGAACTGCCCGCCAGCGCTGAATTCATCAATAATCCTGTCGGCACCGCCTGTGGTTTCGCGGTACAGCTTAATCGCTGTCTGATGTTCTTTACGCCGGGTGTACCGTCAGAATTTAAGGTGATGGTAGAACATGAGATCCTGCCGCGTCTGCGCGAGCGCTTCTCTCTCACTGAACCGCCGCTGTGTCTGCGTCTGACCACCTTTGGTCGTTCGGAAAGCGATCTGGCGCAAAGCCTCGACTCGCTTTCATTACCAGAAGGGGTGACGCTGGGTTACCGTTCTTCGATGCCGATTATCGAACTGAAATTAACCGGACCGTATGCCCAGCGCGAAGCGATGCGCAGTCTGTGGCAGGAGGTCAAACGCGTTGCTGGCCAAAGCCTGATTTTTGAAGGTACCGAGGGACTTCCGTTGCAAATCGCCCGCGAGTTGCAGAAAAGGCAGCTCAGCCTGACGCTGAGCGAGCAGTTCACCGGCGGGGTGGTGGCACTGCAGCTCTCCCGCGTGGGCGCGCCGCTGCTGGCCAGTGAAGTGGTGCCTTCGCAGGAAGAGACGCTGGCGCAGACTGCGCACTGGACGACAGAACGGCGCGATAACCATTACGCCGGACTGGCGCTGGCGATCTCCGGGCTGGAAAACGATCACCTGAATTTTGCGCTGGCGACCCCCGACGGGACGTTTGCCCTGCGCGTGCATTTCAGCGTGACCCGTCACAGTCTGCTGGTCCGTCAGGAGGTCTGTGCGATGATGGCGCTAAACATGTTACGTCGCTGGTTCAACAAGCAGGATATTGCCAGCGAACACGGCTGGATTGAGGTGGTTGAATCCCTGACGCTGTAGTCTTTACCTCGCCCGAAGGCATTGCGTTTTTCGGGCTGATTCTTTTTTTGTCCAACCCATTGTACTCCCCACGAAAAAATCCGTGCGTCACCTCACATTCCTGCACGTAATTTCTCCATTCTGCTGGAAGAAAGGCGCGATATGACGCGCTTCACAAATTTACCTGACGCGACCGATCACACTGATTCCAGTATCTCAGACTGGAGTCCAGTATGTTGGAATCAAGCAAAGTCCCGGCGCTCACCCGCGCCATTGATATTCTCAATCTGATTGCGCGGATTGGCCCCTGTAGCGCCGCCACGATTATCGAAACGTTGGGTATTCCCAAAAGCACGGCGTACCTGCTGTTGAGTGAACTGAAGCGTCAGCGGTTTATCAGTGTCGATCACCAGGAGAACTTTTGTCTGTGGACCAAACTGGTGGAACTCTCCGGCCATGCGCTCAGCAAAATGGATCTGCGTGAACTGGCGCGACCACGCCTGACGCAACTGATGGATGAAACGGGGCTGCTCTGCCATTTGGGGATCATTGACCATGAAAGCGCGTATTACATCCTGAAGGTGGAATCGTCTTCGACCATCAGCGTGCGCTCCCATGAAGGGAAAAGCCTTTCGTTGTATCGCTCTGGTATTGGTAAGTGCCTGTTGGCCTGGCAGCCCGCCGCCGTGCGTAACGCCATTATTGAACAGCTGGTGTGGGAGCAGGCGACCCCCACCACGATCACCCAACCTCAGCAACTTAGCGATGAACTGGAACGCATCCGTCAGCGCGGCTGGAGCTTCGACAACGGAGAGGATTATCCGGATGTACGCTGTGTTGCTGCCCCTGTATTTAATGCCAATAACGAACCCGCCGCCGCCATTTCGGTGGTTGGCACTCGCTTAGAAATTAACGAAGAGAATCGTGATTATCTTGCCGGCAAAGCCATTGCCTGCGCGAAGGATATTTCACGTCTGTTGGGATGGAAAAGTCCCTTCGATTCACTCGCATCATAATAATGGAGAACATCATGACCCTACCCAAAATTAAACATGTCCGCGCCTGGTTTACCGGTGGCGCTACCGCAGAAAAAGGCGCTGGCGGCGGTGATTATCATGACCAGGGGGCGAATCACTGGATTGACGATCATATCGCCACGCCGATGAGCAAATATCGTGAATACGAACAGTCACGCCAGTCCTTTGGGATTAACGTGCTGGGTACGTTGATTGTCGAAGTTGAAGCCGAAAACGGACAGACGGGATTTGCGGTCTCTACGGCAGGGGAGATGGGGTGCTTTATTGTTGAAAAACACCTCAATCGCTTTATCGAAGGAAAATGCGTCAGCGATATCAAACTCATTCACGATCAGATGCTCGGTGCGACCATGTATTACTCAGGCTCTGGCGGTCTGGTGATGAACACCATCTCCTGCGTTGATTTGGCGCTGTGGGATCTTTTTGGCAAGGTGGTCGGCCTGCCGGTCTACAAACTGCTGGGCGGCGCGGTGCGCGATGAAATTCAGTTTTACGCCACGGGTGCTCGTCCGGATCTGGCAAAAGAGATGGGCTTCATTGGCGGCAAAATGCCGACGCACTGGGGACCACACGACGGCGATGCGGGGATCCGCAAAGATGCCGCGATGGTGGCGGAGATGCGTGAGAAGTGCGGCCCGGATTTCTGGTTGATGCTGGACTGCTGGATGAGTCAGGACGTGAATTACGCCACGAAGCTGGCTCACGCCTGCGCGCCATCTAACCTGAAGTGGATCGAAGAGTGTTTACCGCCACAGCAGTATGAAGGCTATCGCGAACTGAAACGCAATGCGCCGGCAGGCATGATGGTCACCAGTGGTGAACACCACGGCACACTGCAGTCCTTCCGTACGCTGGCGGAAACCGGTATCGATATCATGCAGCCGGATGTCGGCTGGTGCGGCGGCCTGACCACGCTAGTCGAGATTGCTGCGATTGCGAAATCGCGCGGACAACTGGTGGTGCCGCACGGCTCGTCGGTCTACTCACATCATGCGGTGATTACCTTCACCAACACGCCGTTCAGTGAGTTCCTGATGACCAGCCCGGACTGCTCAACCATGCGTCCGCAGTTTGACCCGATTCTGCTTGATGAACCGGTACCGGTACAGGGCCGCATTCATAAGTCCGTGCTGGATAAACCAGGATTCGGCGTGGAGCTTAACCGCGACTGCAATCTGAAACGGCCTTATAGCCACTAATGACCTGTGCGTTGCCGCAGCGTCGGCAACGCCCTCATCTCTTTGAGGATCTTGCTATGAGTACCACTCTTCTTGACGGCGTGGTGAAGAAAAACCGCGCACGTTTAATCCCGTTTATGCTGGCACTGTATGTACTGGCGTTTCTGGACCGTTCGAACATTGGCTTTGCCAAAGAGACCTATCAGATTGATACCGGGCTGAGCAACGAAGCTTATGCGCTTGGCGCGGGGATTTTCTTTGTGGTCTACGCCTTTCTTGGCGTGCCCGCTAACCTGCTGATGCGCAAGCTGGGGGCTCGAACCTGGATTGGCACCACCACGCTGTTGTGGGGATTCCTCTCCGCCGCGATGGCGTGGGCGGATACCGAGGCGAAATTCCTGATTATCCGTACCCTGCTGGGAGCGGCGGAAGCCGGTTTCTTCCCCGGCATGATCTATCTCACCTCGCAATGGTTCCCGCAGCGTAACCGCGCCAGCATTATGGGGCTGTTTTACATGGGGGCGCCGCTGGCGTTGACGCTGGGATCGCCGCTGTCCGGCGCGCTGCTGGAGATGCACGGTTTCATGGGGCATCCTGGCTGGTTCTGGATGTTCGTTATCGAAGGTTTGCTGGCAGTTGGTGCCGGGGTCTTCACCTTCTTCTGGCTGGATGATACCCCGCAGCAGGCCCGTTTCCTCAGCGCAGAAGAGAAAGCGGCGCTCATAAGCCAACTGGCGAGTGAAGAAGAGAAGAAGACCACGTCAAAACTGACGGATGCCCTGCGTAACGGACGCGTCTGGCAACTGGCGATTATCTATCTGACGATTCAGGTGGCGGTGTACGGACTGATTTTCTTCCTGCCGACTCAGGTTGCTGCACTGCTGGGCACCAAAGTCGGCTTCACGGCGTCGGTGGTGACTGCCATTCCATGGGTTGCCGCACTGTTCGGGACCTGGCTGATCCCTCGCTACTCAGACCGTACGGGTGAACGTCGTAATGTCGCTGCGCTGACGCTGCTGGCGGCGGGGATTGGCATCGGCGTATCCGGGCTGGCGTCTCCGGTGGTGGCGATTCTGGCGCTTTGCGTAGCGGCTGTCGGTTTTATCGCCGTACAACCGGTGTTCTGGACCATGCCGACGCAATTACTTTCCGGCACCGCGCTGGCGGCGGGGATCGGCTTCGTGAACCTGTTTGGCGCGGTGGGCGGGTTTATTGCGCCAATCCTGCGTGTTAAAGCAGAAACGATGTTTGCCAGCGATGCCGCAGGACTGTTGACGCTGGCGGGCGTCGCCATCATCGGCTCATTGATTATTTTCACCCTGAGCGTAAATCGTCCCGCGTCGCAACCGGGTGCTGCGCATCAATAAGTTTATCCATGTTGTAAGGATCATTATGAACGCATTGTTAGCAAACCCTTTTAAGGACGCACTCCGCAAAGGGGAAGTACAAATCGGACTGTGGCTGAGTTCGACCACCTCTTATATGGCGGAAATTGCCGCGACGTCGGGTTATGACTGGCTGCTGATCGACGGCGAACACGCGCCGAACACGATGCAGGATCTCTATCATCAGTTGCAGGCGATAGCCCCTTACGCCAGCCAGCCGGTGATTCGTCCGGTAGAAGGCGCTAAGGCATTGATCAAGCAGGTACTGGATATCGGCGCGCAGACGCTGTTGATACCGATGGTCGATAGCGCAGAACAGGCGCGGCAGGTGGTTGCTGCAACCCGTTACCCGCCGGTGGGGGAGCGCGGCGTCGGTGCCAGCGTGGCGCGGGCAGCGCGCTGGGGACGCATTGAAAACTATATGGCGCAGGCCAATGAGTCACTCTGTCTGCTGGTGCAGGTTGAAAGTAAAGCCGCGCTGGATAATCTGGATGCGATCCTCGATGTAGACGGGATTGACGGCGTGTTTATTGGTCCCGCTGATCTTTCGGCTTCGTTGGGGTATCCGGACAACAGCGGGCACCCGGAGGTGCAGAGGATTATCAAAGAGAGCATCCAGCGCATTCGTGCGGCCGGAAAAGCGGCGGGTTTTCTCGCCGTCGATCCGCTCATGGCGCAGAAATGTCTGGAATGGGGGGCAAACTTTGTCGCCGTGGGCGTTGATACTATGTTGTATACTGACGCGCTGGATCAGCGGCTGGCAATGTTTAAGCCCGGTCAGACGATGCCGAAACTGAAAAGCAGTTACTAAATCCATAGCCCGGCGGCGCTGCACCGCCGGGCCATCTGTCAGACTTTACGGACTGTTTGCCATGATATCGTCGAGTGACAGTCCGGTTATCATCAACACCTTGTCGCGTTCGATCCCGCTCTTCAGCATCATCCGCGCGATACGTAATGCCTCCTTCCTGGTGCCTTTTTGTAATCCTTCCTGTCGTCCCTTCTGTAGCCCCGTGTCGTGGCCTTCCTGCCGAAGCCTTTCTGCAATCGTCATCAATTTCTCCTTGTGATGGGGAACTCGCTCAGCGACGTTACGGATAAAGTCACTGAAGCGGGACACATCGCCGTACTGCACCAGATAATTAAACAGTGTATGCAACTGGCTGTCATTAGCAGTACCTGTAATTAACAGCGTGACCAGTCGATCAACCAGCCCCATCAAATCACGATCGCGGATATGTTTTTGCATCAGTTCCAGCAGAGCTATGCGCTTATGCTGCATGATTTCGTCGTCAGAGATGACCGTGATATCGATCAACGGAAAGGCTTCCGTGTAGAGTTGCCGCGCCAGCTGTGGGTCGTTAAATTCGTCCAGCCAGTTCAGTGAGAAAGGGTATGGGCTTTGTTCGCCATGATAAAACAGCATCGGGATCACCAGCGGCAGGGTTTTATTTCCGTTATCAAGGTGGTGTTGCATCGCGGCAGTGGCATAGCGCATCAAACGAAAGGCCATGTGCGGCACGGCGGTACTCTGATGTTCGATAACGCAGTAAATGTAACCCTCACCCTCGCGTGTTTTCAGCGACCACAAAACATCGGAATAGTAGGTTCTCAGGTCGTCTTCAATGAAGGTGGTGGATTCCAGTTTGAGCGTGGTTAACTCGCAAAGTTTGCATAATGACTCAGGAAGATGAATCTTAAGAAAATCCTGCGCAATTTCAGGATGGGTCATCATCTTTTTAAACACGGCATCGTGCGGTGTTGACGTCGTTGATTTCGCCATGGTTGTCCGTCACCAAAGAATCCAGTGACGTGACGATACGAGGTTACATTAAGGGCTGCATGCCCGAAATTCAGTCTTTGCGAAGAGGGACGGGAGATAAATACGTACGACGGTAACGTATTCAATTTTGTGGAAGGCTAAACGCAAAAACGCCCGGGGCACCGTGCCGCCGGGCGAGTCATTTAGCCTAATGCTTTCGCCAACAGGGTGATCGGATGTTCGCAGCGTTTGCTGGTGGACATCTCGATTTGCCATTTGCAGGTCTCGCAGTCGGTCACCACAATATCCGCGCCGCTGTCTTCAATCTGTTTAAACAGCGGTGCGCCGATGGCTTGCGAGGTAGGATAGTTCTCTTTTTTAAAGCCGTAGGTACCAGCTATTCCGCAGCACTGAGAATCCAGCACCGTGAGTTCCAGCCCCGGAATGCGGCGTAACAGTTCAAGGGTGTACAGCGTCCAGCCCATTTTTTCCATATGGCACGGCGTGTGATACACCACTTTTAACGGTAACGGCTTCAGCGGCAGGGTTTTTCCTTCGTCCAGTTTTCGCCACAGCCAGCGGGTTGCCAGTTCGATATGTTCCCGCAGACCGCTGTTGTCGACGTCCAGCACTTCCGGGTACTCGTCACGCAGCGCAAAAGTACAGGTCGAGGAAGTGGCAATGACCGGAATCCCCTTCACGCCAATCGCTTCACGCAGTGATTCGACGTTAGTCACCGCCTGTTTACGCGCCTTGTCGGTGAACCCGTTGGCAATCAGCGGCACGCCGCAGCACTTCTCTTTACTCAATAACTGGACGCCGGTGCCCATCGCGTTCAGCACTTTGATCAAATCTTTGCCGAGCTGCGGATGGTTGTAATTCACAAAACAACCGTGGAAGAAGGCAACCTGATCGTTGTACTGTGCCTGCTGGGCCGCCACGCTGCGATACCAGCGGCGGAAGGTGCCGAAAGAGTATTTTGGCAACGTCCGGCGATGGTCGATTTTCAGCGCGTAATCGAGCAACTGGCGCACCGGTTTCAGTGACGTTGCCGTGTTGACCACCGGCGCGAACGGGGTGGAAACACTGCCCATCAGATCGGTGTGGCTTAAGATAAAGTTACGCAGCGACGGGGTGGAGGTGTCATATTTTGCCCGCGCGCGCTGAATGATATCGCCGATTTTGACGTCAGACGGGCAGGCCACTTCGCAGCGTTTGCAGTTAATGCAATATTTCAGCGCGTCGTCGTACAGCGCGCCATCTTTCAGACGCAGGCGCTCGCCGTCGGGACCGGCCTGTTTGGGGCCCGGGTAACCTGGATTCACACGGCTGACCGGACAGGCGGTAGTACAGACCGTGCATTTGATGCAACTTTCAAAACTCGTATCGCTCATTGCTCACCTCCTGCACGTGCTGCAATGTGATGGGCGGCATGTAACGCGGTGACTGCGCAGACGCCACCTCCGCATCCCTGGGCAATGGGGTCGAATCCGCCGAGAACCGAGCCAATCGCATAGAGGTTGTCTACGGTTTGTCCGGCCAACGACGGGCGCAGCGCCTCATCAGTGGTGACGCCAAACTGTTGCCAGGGTTGCGCGTCAAAGAAATCGCGTTGATACCATTCGGCGCGGGTCGCCGTTTGCTGAACATCCAGTCCCAGAATCGGTTCGCGGATCCCTTCACGTTCGGCAAGCAGGCCGCTGCTAAAGAAACTCCCGCTGGCAAGCACCGCGAAACACGGGCGTAGCGGAATGTCCGCGTGGTTGCGCGTCCAGATTTCGCTCACCACGCCATTTTTGCAGGTGACTTTCTTCACCTCATCGCCTGGCATCCAGATCCCGCCCTGACGGACGAACTGACGCTGCAACTGGTTATGCAGACGGATCCCCAGCACCGATGGCGGTAGCGTAGGCAGTAGCATGAGCGAGCATGGCAGACGCTCATTGAGCCAGCGCCAGAGGCGGTCATCCGCCAGACCAAAGCAGGCGGGCATGATGATCATTTCGCAGGTTTTTGCGATCGGCAACAGCGCGTCATACAACAAGGGCCATTTATCTTCGTTATCCAGAAAACGCGCAATATTCACCGCCCGAAATTCGGTGGCGTTGTCACGCAACACGTCCAGTTCCGGCAGGTCGATTTCGGCGGTTTCAACCGTCAGATCCTGCTGACGTAAAGAGGCCGCCGCCAGGTGCGCCTGAAAATCGAGTAAGCCGCTAATGCCCACCACACAAAGGCGTTTTGCCGCCAGCGGCCAGACAGGGACTTCCGGTGAACTGAGCCAGGTCGAACGCAGTGTGCCGAGCGGGGTGACCCGCTGATGTGACTGCCGAACCTCGCCTTGCAAATGCGCGCCGGAGGCTTCCAGCAGCGCCTGTGTCTGTTCAGCGAGTGTCAGAACGCGTTGCGTACCCAGCGTGGCGTAGGGATGTGTTGGGGCCTGTTCGCGCAGGGCGTCCAGACCGGCAGTGATGTCATTCACTGGTTGCCCGTCCGGTAGCGCGCTGAGCAGATCCAGCGAGCCGGAAGAGAAGTGCAGCGCGCTCTGACCGCGAGTGACCACCGCACAGCGTAATCCGCTCTTTTGCAACTGCAGTCCGCACAGCAGTCCGGCAAGACCGCCGCCCATTATGACCGTATCAAATCTCATCGCGAGGCTCCTTTTCCAGACCACATAATCCCTGGTATACCCAGCGGGTAAATTCGCTTTCGCGCAGGGCATCACCCCAGGCGATCGGTTGTACGCCTTTCCAGCGTTCGTTGAGGAAGTCTGACAACTGGGTAATGGACTGCGCAGCGGTGGTGATGTTAAAGCGTTGCAGCAACCCGGCGGCACGGCAGGCGCAGAGCTCGCCCTGACAGGTGCCCATCCCCACGCGGGTGCGACGACGGAGATCAAGCAGGCTGTTGACGTTTAAATTTTCGACGGCGTACTGCACTTCACCCGCGGTGACGGCTTCACATTCACAGACCAGACTGCGGTGCTGACGACCATGACTCAGCCATGCTGGCGTACGGTCGCCGTGGCGATACACCGCGGAGCCTCGCAGTGGGGCTGGCAGAGAGATCACGCGCTTCAGCGTGCTTTCCGTGGGTTCCTGCGAGCCCGGTAGCGGCGTGTCTGCAGTGATGCAAGGACGCGTGTTACCCAGTTTCCGGCAGACCGCGTCGGTGGCCCATTCCGCCATTAGACGATAAGTCATCAGTTTGCCGCCGGTAATCGTGATAAACCCGTCCAGGCCGTCGCGTTTCGCGTGATCGAACAGCACAATGCCGCGACTGACGTTACGACCGCTGGGATCGTCATCGCTTGCCACCAGTGGACGCACCCCGGAGTAGGCGCGCAGAATGCGCGTTTTCGCCATGATCGGCGCCAGCTTTTCACCTTCGCGCAGCAGAATATCGACCTCATCGGCGGTGACGCGGTTGCTGTCGATATCATTGTAATCAATGTGGGTTGAGGTGGTGCCAATCAGCGAAATGGTATCGCCGGGTACCAGAATATCGGCGTCGGAAGGCTTGCGGCAGCGGTTAATGACGTGCTGGTTGATGCGGTGGTCCATAATGAGCAGCGACCCTTTCGCCGGGAACATGCGGATACTCAAATCGGCATATTCCGCGATCCGCTGTCCCCAGATCCCGGCGGCGTTCACCACCACCGGCGCATGCAGCGTTTGCGTTTCGCCATTGAGATGGTTGCGCACATGGACACCGCTAACGGTCGCGCCTTCACGGATCAACCCCGTCACTTCGTGGGCGGTCAGGATAATGGCACCGTGCTCTTTCGCATCAAGCATGTTGGCTGCAGTCAGGCGGAACGGATCGACCGTTCCGTCCGGCACTTTGACCGCGCCGATCAGCTGTGGATTCACCGACGGTTCGATAATCCGCGCCTGTTGCGGATCGATCGCTTCTGCCCGAATGCCCGCTTCTTGACAGGCACGGATAAAGGTGGCCTGAAAGGAAAGCTCATCTTCGGGCAGGGTAATAAACAGACCGTCTGTCGGCTCAACGCAGTGGCGGGCGATACGTTTCAGAATTTGGTTTTCGCTGATGCATTCGCGGGCAGATTCGGCGTCAGTCACCGCATAACGCGCGCCGCTGTGCAGCAGCCCATGGTTACGACCGGTCGCTCCGGTCGCAATATCATGACGCTCGACTAAAATAACACGGAGTCCACGCAGCGCGCAGTCGCGGGCAATCCCTGCGCCAGTGGCACCACCCCCAATGATAATCACGTCACTGGTTTGCGAGTCGCGAGTTTTCATTGTTTTCCCTCACAGTTCGTTTTTTATCATTTAGCCACATAAAAAGCATGATTTGTTTGATTTCGCGCATATTCGCTCATAATTCGAAAATGAAACGTGATTTCGTGCGCCTTTCTGAACATTCATCATAAATCTGTAACAATATGTGCTGTAATTCACATTCACGGCATGTATCTTTGCATAACATCGCGACCAACACTGGAAGCAGCGGGGGTTGCGTGTACCACCTGCGGTGTTTACTACTTATAAAAGACGGGCCACGGAGGCTACATTATGTTGAGTATTTTTAAACCAGCGGCGCATAAAGCTCGCTTGCCTGCAGCGGAGATCGATCCGACATACCGCCGGCTTCGCTGGCAAATATTCCTGGGGATATTCTTTGGCTATGCCGCGTACTATCTGGTGCGCAAGAACTTTGCCCTTGCAATGCCTTACCTGGTCGAGCAGGGGTTTTCACGCGGTGATTTAGGTTTTGCCTTGTCGGGGATCTCTATTGCCTACGGATTTTCGAAATTCATCATGGGGTCGGTTTCGGATCGCTCGAATCCGCGCGTTTTCCTGCCAGCCGGTCTGATTCTGGCCGCGGCAGTGATGCTGTTCATGGGCTTTGTACCGTGGGCGACATCGAGCATTGCCATTATGTTCGTGCTGTTGTTCCTCTGCGGATGGTTCCAGGGAATGGGCTGGCCGCCGTGCGGACGTACCATGGTGCACTGGTGGTCGCAGAAGGAACGTGGCGGGATTGTCTCCGTCTGGAACTGTGCGCATAACGTCGGTGGCGGGATCCCTCCGCTGCTGTTCCTGCTCGGGATGGCCTGGTTTAACGACTGGAAAGCTGCCCTGTATATGCCAGCGTTCGGCGCCATTCTGGTGGCTATTTTCGCTTTCGCGCTGATGCGTGATACGCCGCAATCCTGTGGCCTGCCGCCCATCGAAGAGTACAAAAACGACTATCCGGACGACTACAACGAGAAAGCGGAAGAAGAGCTGACCGCGAAGCAGATCTTCATGCAGTACGTTCTGCCGAATAAACTGTTGTGGTACATCGCGATTGCGAACGTGTTCGTTTATCTGCTGCGTTACGGCATTCTCGACTGGTCTCCAACCTATCTGAAAGAAGTGAAGCACTTTGCGCTGGATAAATCCTCCTGGGCCTACTTCTTCTATGAATATGCAGGGATCCCTGGCACGCTGCTGTGCGGCTGGATGTCGGACAAAGTGTTCCGTGGTAACCGTGGCGCGACCGGTGTGTTCTTTATGACCCTGGTGACGATCGCTACCATCGTTTACTGGATGAACCCGGCAGGTAACCCGACCGTCGATATGGTTTGTATGATTGTGATCGGCTTCCTGATTTACGGTCCGGTGATGCTGATTGGTCTGCATGCGCTGGAACTGGCACCGAAAAAAGCCGCAGGGACGGCAGCGGGCTTTACCGGCCTGTTTGGTTACCTCGGCGGTTCCGTGGCGGCCAGCGCCATCGTCGGCTACACCGTGGACTTCTTCGGCTGGGACGGCGGTTTCATGGTGATGATCGGCGGCAGCATTCTGGCGGTGATTCTGTTGATTGTGGTGATGATCGGCGAAAAACGCCACCATGCTGAGATGCAACTGAAACGCAACGGGGGCTAAGTGAATGAAAAAAACACTGAAAAACCTGAGCCTGACGCTGATGATGGCGGGCGCGGTAATGGGAAGTCATGCCCTGGCCGCCAGCAACACGGATAAAGTTGTGATTGCCCACCGTGGCGCGAGCGGCTACCTACCGGAGCATACGCTGCCCGCGAAAGCGATGGCCTACGCGCAGGGGGCGGATTATCTGGAACAGGATCTGGTGATGACGAAAGACGACCAACTGGTCGTCCTGCATGACCACTATCTTGATCGCGTGACGGATGTCGCCGAGCGTTTTCCGGATCGTGCGCGCAAAGACGGTCGTTATTACGCCATCGACTTTACGCTGGACGAAATCAAATCTCTGAAATTTACCGAAGGGTTTGATCTGGCAAATGGCAAGAAGGTGCAAACCTATCCTGGCCGTTTCCCGATGGGTAAATCGGATTTCCGCGTGCATACCTTTGCTGAAGAGATCGAGTTTGTTCAGGGACTGAACCATTCTACCGGCAAGAACATCGGTATCTATCCGGAGATCAAAGCGCCGTGGTTCCATCATCAGGAAGGGAAGGACATTGCGATGAAGACCCTGGAAGTGCTGAAACAGTACGGTTACAGCGACAAGCAGGACAAAGTCTATCTGCAAAGTTTTGATGTAGCAGAACTCAAGCGCATCAAAAATGAGCTGGAACCTAAAATGGGGATGGATCTGAACCTGGTGCAGTTGATTGCCTATACCGACTGGAATGAAACCCAGGAGAAGCAGCCGGACGGCAGTTGGGTCAATTACAACTACGACTGGATGTTTAAACCCGGGGCGATGAAGCAGGTGGCGGAATATGCGGACGGCATCGGTCCGGATTACCACATGCTGATTGACGAGAAGTCGACGAAAGGCAATATCGTCCTGACAGATATGGTGAAAGAGGCCCACCAGAATAAGATGGCGGTTCATCCTTATACGGTGCGCGCCGATCAGTTGCCGGAGTACACGACGGATGTGAATCAGCTGTACGACATCCTCTACAACAAAGCGGGCGTGGACGGGCTGTTCACCGACTTCCCCGACAAAGCGGTGATGTTCTTACGTAAAGAGTAACAACCGCGTTATCCCTCTCCACTGCACCCCAAAGGCGGGCAACCGCTGAGTAAGGTGCAGTTTTTTTATCTCTTTTCCTGCCGGTTTAATGCAAAAAAGCACACGTCAGATCAAGAAGTCCGTAGCCGATCATTAATTTCTTAAGATTTCCTTAAGAAGAAGATTTATATTTGTTCGATAAATAATTTATGTCGTTACTGTAACGGATGGTCACAATGGCGCAGGCAGCAGTGCAGGATGAGTTTGAGAGCTGGTGGGCAACGGAAGGCGATTGGGTCGAAGAACCGAATTATCGACGCAAAGGGATGAGCGGTGTGCAATGCATCGAACGTGACGGGAAGAAATTGTATGTGAAGCGGATGACACAACACCTGTTTCACTCGGTACGCTATCCTTTCGGACGTCCGACGATTGTGCGCGAAATCGAGGTGATCAACGAACTGGCCCGCGCGGGCGTTATCGTGCCGAAAATTGTCTATGGCAACGCGACAAAAGTTAACGGTGAATGGCGTGCGCTGCTGATCACCGAAGATATGAAAGGCTTTGTGAGCATCGAGGAGTGGTATAAACAGCATACAGTGACGCCGTATCCTGATGAGGTGCGAGATGCAATGCTAAACGCGGTCGCGCTGGCCTTTAAAAAGATGCACAGCGTCAATCGTCAGCACGGCTGCTGCTACGTAAGACATATCTATGTGAAAACGGAAGGGACGGTAGAAGCCGGGTTTTTAGATCTGGAAAAAAGCCGTCGTCGTTTGCGCCGCCATAAAGCGGCGCACCATGACTTCTCTCAGCTTGAGAAGTACCTGAGTCCCATCCCGAAAGCGGACTGGGAACAGGTGAAAGCGTATTACTACGCGCTGTAACGCGCGCTACATCTCAATTTCGATGTCGCCTTTTGCCCTGCAACAGCAGGGCAAAATTTCGCCGGGCTGAATGAATGCTAACGGCTCGGCGATCCAGTCCACTTGACCTGCAACCAGACGGCAGCGGCAAGAGCCGCAATAGCCTTCGCGGCACTGATATTCCACTTCAACGTTGTGCGATTCAAGCGCGGCGAGCAGGGAAGGGTGTTCATCCTGGCACAGCAACTGTGTGCCAGTGATGCGCAGTGTGACGCGTCCCATCAGAGCTGGAAGTTACTCAGATCGTCGGTATCGACTTCAGAGTCGATCTGCCCGACCAGATAAGAACTCACTTCCACTTCCTGCGGGGCCACCTGAACGTTATCGGACACCAGCCAGGTGTTGATCCACGGGATCGGGTTGGAACGGGTCTGGAACGGCAGATCCAGACCGACCGCCTGCATACGAATGTTGGTGATGTATTCGACGTACTGGCACAGAATGTCTTTGTTCAGGCCGATCATTGAACCGTCGCGGAACAGATAGTCTGCCCACTCTTTTTCCTGCAGGGCGGCCTGCACAAACAGGTCATAGCACTCCTGCTTACACTCTTCGGCAATTTCCGCCATTTCCGGATCGTCAACGCCGCTGCGCAACAGGTTCAGCATGTGCTGAGTGCCAGTCAAGTGCAGCGCTTCGTCACGGGCAATCAGGCGAATGATTTTAGCGTTGCCTTCCATCAGTTCACGCTCGGCGAAAGCGAATGAGCAGGCGAAGCTGACGTAGAAGCGGATTGCTTCCAGCGCGTTGACGCTCATCAGGCACAGATACAGTTTTTTCTTCAGCGCACGCAGGTTCACGGTGACGGTTTTGCCGTTCACGGTGTGTGTCCCTTCGCCCAGCAGGTGCCAGTAGCTGGTCATCTCAATCAGCTCATCGTAATAGCTGGAAATGCCTTCCGCACGTTTCTGGATCTGCTCGTTGGTGACGATGTCATCAAACACAATAGCCGGATCGTTAACGATATTACGAATGATATGGGTGTAAGAGCGCGAGTGAATGGTTTCGGAGAAGGCCCAGGTTTCGACCCAGGTTTCCAGTTCCGGAATAGAGATCAGCGGCAGCAGTGCCACGTTCGGGCTACGCCCCTGAATAGAATCCAGCAGCGTCTGGTACTTCAGATTGCTGATAAAAATGTGTTTTTCATGCTCTGGCAGCGCCTGGTAGTCGATGCGGTCGCGTGAAACGTCAACCTCTTCAGGACGCCAGAAGAAGGAGAGTTGTTTTTCGATCAGCTTTTCGAAGATGTCATATTTTTGCTGATCGTAGCGGGCCACGTTAACCGGCTGACCAAAAAACATCGGCTCCAGCAGTTGATCGTTTTTCGTCTGTGAAAATGTGGTGTATGCCATTGAAGTGAGTCCTGTCAGCTGTGTAATGCCGGATGGCGCTTCGCTTATCCGGCCTACAACATCCGATTGATTTTGTAGGCCGGATGAGGCTTTTCGCCGCCATCCGGCAACAGATTAAATCTTACATGCGCCGCTTTCGCAGCCATCGTCCTGAATGGATGGCACCAGATCGTCCTGGGCATCTTCCGCGCCGTCGCGGGTGTTCTGATAATACAGCGTTTTGACCCCGAACTTATAGGCGGTGAGCAGGTCTTTGAGCAACTGCTGCATCGGCACTTTTCCGGACGGGAAGCGCGACGGATCGTAATTGGTGTTGGCTGAAATCGACTGATCGATAAACTTCTGCATAATCCCGACCAGTTGCAGATAACCGTCATTCCCCGGCATTTCCCACAGCAGCTCATAGGCGTTGCCCAGGTGCTCGTAGTCCGGCACCACCTGACGCAGGATACCGTCTTTCGACGCTTTAATGCTGACGTAACCGCGCGGCGGCTCAATACCGTTAGTGGCGTTCGAGATCTGCGAAGAGGTCTCGGACGGCATCAGGGCAGAGAGCGTTGAGTTACGCAGACCGTGGGTCTTGATGGACTCACGAAGCGCTTCCCAGTCATGATGCAGCGGTTCACTGGTGATGGCATCCAGATCTTTCTTGTAAGTATCGATCGGCAGAATGCCCTGTGCGTAGGTGGTTTCGTTAAACCATGGGCAGGCGCCTTGTTCAATCGCCAGTTCGTTAGAGGCCTTCAGCAGATAGTACTGAATGGCTTCAAACGTTTTGTGCGTCAGGTTGTTGGCGCTGCCGTCGGAGTAACGTACGCCGTGCTTCGCCAGATAGTAAGCGTAGTTAATCACGCCAATACCCAGCGTACGACGCCCCATCGCACCACGTTTGGCGGCCGGGATCGGGTAGTCCTGATAATCTAACAGCGCATCAAGGGCACGAACGGCCAGTACCGCCAGCTCTTCCAGTTCCTCGAGGCTGTTGATTGCTCCCAGGTTGAACGCGGAGAGCGTACACAGGGCGATTTCACCGTTTTCGTCGTTCACATCCATCAGCGGTTTGGTTGGCAGCGCGATTTCCAGACACAGGTTGGACTGGCGCACCGGCGCGACCTGCGGATCGAACGGGCTATGGGTGTTGCAGTGGTCAACGTTTTGAATATAGATACGCCCCGTAGAGGCGCGTTCCTGCATCATCAGCGAGAACAGTTCAACGGCTTTGACACGCTGTTTGCGGATGCTGTCGTCTTTCTCATATTTCGTGTACAGACGCTCGAACTCGTCCTGATCGGCGAAGAACGCATCATACAGGCCAGGGACGTCGGACGGGCTGAACAGGGTAATGTCTTCCCCTTTCAGCAGACGGGTGTACATCAGTTTGTTGATTTGTACGCCGTAGTCCATGTGACGCACGCGGTTGCCTTCCACGCCACGGTTGTTTTTCAATACCAGCAGGCTTTCCACTTCCAGATGCCACATCGGGTAGAACAGCGTGGCCGCACCACCGCGTACACCGCCCTGAGAGCAGGATTTCACGGCGGTCTGGAAGTGCTTGTAGAACGGGATACAGCCGGTGTGGAACGCTTCGCCGCCGCGAATCGGGCTGCCCAGCGCACGGATACGACCGGCGTTGATACCGATACCAGCACGCTGGGAAACGTATTTCACAATCGCGCTGGAGGTGGCGTTGATCGAGTCCAGGCTGTCGCCGCACTCGATCAGCACGCAAGAGCTGAACTGACGCGTCGGGGTACGAACGCCGGACATGATCGGCGTCGGCAGAGAAATTTTGAACGTCGACACCGCGTCATAAAAACGTTTGACGTATTCCAGACGGGTTTCGCGCGGGTAATTCGAGAACAGGCAGGCTGCTACCAGAATATAGAGGAACTGGGCGCTTTCGTAGATCTCACCGGTGACACGGTTTTGTACCAGATATTTCCCTTCCAGCTGCTTAACGGCGGCGTAGGAGAAGGTCATATCACGGTCGTGTACGATGAACGAGTCCATCTGCTTGAACTCTTCTTCCGTGTAGTCTTCCAGCAGATGATTGTCGTATTTGCCCATTTCAACCATTTTCACCACATGGTCAAACAGTTTCGGCGGTTCAAATTCGCCGTAGGCTTTTTTACGCAGATGGAAAATCGCCAGACGCGCAGCCAGATACTGATAATCCGGCGCATCGCGGGAGATCAGGTCCGCCGCCGCTTTAATGATCGTTTCATGGATATCGGAGGTCTTGATACCGTCATAAAACTGGATGTGGGAGCGCAGTTCGACCTGAGAGATCGATACGTTATTCAGTCCTTCTGCCGCCCAATCCAGAACCCGATGGATTTTGTCGAGATTGATGCGCTCTGTACTACCATCACGCTTTGTCACCAGCAGACTCTGATTCATGTGGTTTTTTACCTGTCCGTGAAAGAAAAAATATCCCCTGCATTATCCACAATGCCACCTTGTGACTAACTCTGTGGATAAATACTACATGTAGGGGTTGAGTGTTAAAGTAAACGCTATATGGTGAGTATTCTAGTAGGGATTCTTTTCAGCACAAGAGTTGATTTTGAGGTTAAATTGAGGTTGCAAAAGGGTAAGAAAGGCTAAGTGCACGTCGCATAAGGCCTGGCGGGGATGTCAATAATTCATAAAAAAAATAGATAATTTGATCGAGTGCTGATTTCTTCAACGAAGGTGTAGAAAGTTCTCATGATCTGGCGCAATTTTTGTAAGCCGGATGGCGACAGTAATGTTGTATCCGGCCTACAGGCACATCTTTGTAGGCCTGATAAGCGAAGCGCCATCAGGCAGGGGGCTTATTCCGCTTTTGCGGTGGTATGCACCATATAGTTCACATCAACGCCAGGGCCAAGCTTGAAGGTGTTGGTGATAGGGTTGTAGTGCAACCCGGTCATATGGCGCTCCTGCAAGACCGTCTGATCCACCCAACCTAGCAGCTCCGCAGGTTTAATAAATTTCTTCACATCATGGGTCCCTTTCGGCACCATGCGTAAAATATATTCCGCACCGACAACCGCCATCAACCAGGATTTGCCATTACGGTTGAGCGTTGAGAAGAACACCTCGCCGCCGGGTTTCACCAGTTGTGCGCAGGCGCGAACCACCGATTGCGGATCGGGCACATGTTCCAGCATCTCCATACAGGTTACCACGTCATACTGATGGGCATGTTTTGCCGCGTGTTCTTCCACGGTTTCCTGCACGTAATCCATCTGAATACCACTTTCCAGCGCATGCAGTTTTGCTACCTGCAAGGGCTCAAACCCCATGTCCAGACCGGTCACTGTGGCGCCTTCACGCGCCATGCTCTCTGCCAGAATGCCGCCGCCGCAGCCGACGTCGAGCACCTTTTTACCAAACAGGCCGCCTGAGCGTTCAGCAATATAACCCAGCCGCAGCGGGTTAATGCGATGCAACGGCTTAAATTCGCCTTCCAGATCCCACCAGCGCGACGCGACTGCTTCAAACTTGGCAATTTCTTCATGGTCAACATTGTGGTTTACCGGTGGTTTTACGGCATTCATCGGGGCTTTTACTCCTTATAGGGCTAGTGACAGGAGTATATCAGTCCACGCGGGTGAATAAAGCTTATTGGTTTACCTCAATCTCTGCGGTTGTGTTATAATTTGCGACCTTTGAATCCGGGATACAGTAGAGGGATAGCGGTTAGATGAGCGACCTTGCGAGAGAAATTACACCGGTCAACATTGAGGAAGAGCTGAAGAACTCTTATCTGGATTATGCGATGTCGGTCATTGTTGGCCGTGCGCTGCCGGATGTCCGAGATGGCCTGAAGCCGGTACACCGTCGCGTACTTTACGCCATGAACGTATTGGGCAATGACTGGAACAAAGCCTATAAGAAATCAGCCCGTGTCGTTGGTGACGTAATCGGTAAATACCACCCGCATGGCGACTCTGCGGTATACGACACCATTGTCCGTATGGCTCAGCCGTTCTCGCTGCGATATATGCTGGTGGATGGCCAGGGGAACTTCGGTTCCATCGATGGCGATTCCGCGGCGGCGATGCGTTATACGGAAATCCGTCTGGCGAAGATTGCCCATGAGTTAATGGCCGATCTGGAAAAAGAGACGGTTGATTTTGTCGACAACTATGACGGCACGGAAAAAATCCCTGACGTTATGCCGACCAAAATCCCGAACCTGTTGGTAAACGGTTCGTCCGGTATCGCAGTAGGGATGGCGACCAACATCCCGCCACACAACCTGACGGAAGTGGTTAACGGCTGCCTGGCGTATATTGACAATGAAGACATCAGCATTGAAGGGCTGATGGAATACATCCCGGGTCCGGACTTCCCGACGGCGGCGATCATCAACGGTCGTCGCGGTATTGAAGAAGCTTATCGTACCGGTCGCGGTAAAGTGTACATCCGTGCCCGCGCGGAAGTGGAAGTAGACGCGAAAACCGGTCGTGAAACCATTATCGTGCATGAAATTCCGTATCAGGTGAACAAAGCGCGCCTGATCGAGAAAATCGCGGAACTGGTAAAAGACAAACGCGTTGAAGGCATCAGCGCGCTGCGTGACGAGTCTGACAAAGACGGTATGCGCATCGTGATTGAAGTTAAGCGCGACGCGGTCGGGGAAGTGGTACTGAACAACCTCTACTCCCAGACTCAACTGCAGGTCTCTTTCGGTATCAACATGGTGGCACTGCACCATGGTCAGCCGAAGATCATGAACCTGAAAGACATCATTTCAGCGTTTGTGCGCCACCGCCGTGAAGTGGTGACCCGCCGTACCATTTTCGAACTGCGTAAAGCCCGCGATCGTGCGCATATCCTTGAAGCACTGGCGATTGCGCTGGCGAACATCGACCCGATCATTGAGCTGATTCGTCGTGCGCCGACCCCGTCGGAAGCGAAAGCCGCATTGATCGCACGTCCGTGGGATCTGGGCAACGTGGCTGCGATGCTGGAACGTGCTGGTGACGACGCTGCGCGTCCGGAATGGCTGGAGCCAGAATTCGGCGTGCGTGACGGTCAGTACTACCTGACAGAACAGCAGGCCCAGGCGATTCTGGATCTGCGTCTGCAGAAACTGACCGGCCTTGAGCATGAAAAACTGCTCGATGAATACAAAGAGCTGCTGGAACAGATCGCGGAACTGCTGCACATTCTGGGCAGCGCCGATCGCCTGATGGAAGTGATTCGCGAAGAGCTGGAGCTGATCCGCGATCAGTTTGGCGATGAGCGTCGTACCGAAATCACCGCGAATAGCGCTGATATCAATATCGAAGATCTGATCAACCAGGAAGATGTAGTTGTGACCCTGTCTCACCAGGGCTACGTGAAGTATCAGCCGCTGACCGACTACGAAGCACAACGTCGTGGTGGGAAAGGCAAATCGGCTGCACGTATTAAAGAAGAAGACTTTATTGACCGTCTGCTGGTGGCCAACACCCATGACACGATCCTCTGCTTCTCCAGCCGGGGTCGTCTGTACTGGATGAAGGTTTATCAACTGCCAGAAGCGAGCCGTGGTGCGCGTGGCCGTCCGATCGTCAACCTGCTGCCGCTGGAAGCCGACGAACGTATTACCGCTATCCTGCCGGTTCGTGAGTACGAAGAGGGCGTGAACGTCTTTATGGCGACTGCCAGCGGTACGGTGAAGAAAACCGCGCTGACCGAATTCAGCCGTCCGCGTTCTGCCGGTATCATTGCGGTGAACCTGAACGATGGCGACGAACTGATTGGTGTGGATCTGACCTCCGGTTCTGACGAAGTCATGCTGTTCTCGGCGGCGGGTAAAGTGGTGCGCTTTAAAGAGGACGCCGTCCGTGCGATGGGCCGTACTGCGACTGGCGTACGAGGCATCAAGCTGGCGGGCGAAGACAAAGTCGTCTCCCTGATTATTCCACGTGGTGAAGGCGCGATCCTGACCGTGACGCAAAATGGTTACGGTAAGCGTACGGCGGCGGAAGAGTATCCGACCAAGTCCCGTGCGACGCAGGGCGTTATCTCTATCAAAGTGACCGAGCGCAACGGCTCTGTTGTTGGCGCGGTGCAGGTTGATGATTGCGACCAGATCATGATGATCACCGATGCCGGTACGCTGGTGCGTACTCGCGTGTCGGAAATCAGCGTGGTAGGACGTAATACTCAGGGCGTGATCCTCATCCGTACGGCGGAAGATGAAAACGTGGTGGGTCTGCAGCGTGTGGCTGAGCCGGTGGATGACGAAGAACTCGACTCCATCGACGGTAGCGCGGCGGAAGGGGATGATGATATCGCCCCGGAAGCGGAAACCGACGACGATGTCGCCGATGACGCTGACGAGTAATCGGCGAGTCTAACGACTGCACAAAAGGGAGGCGCTGCCTCCCTTTTTTTCATCCTGAATTCACCATTTCCCCTTGTCAAAAGGTCCTGTCCGGTGATTTTGCCTTTTATGTATAAAAATACAAAATAAAATGAATAATTATAACTCTGTGAAGGTGCTCACTGTTTGTGCAGCCATTTCCCGTTAACTTTCCTGTTACCAAACCGCGATATTTACGAGCCCTTACTGCCAGGAGAACTGAAAAATTATTAAATAACATCATCTGAATTCTTAAAGACAAAAGCGTTGGCTGCCTTCATCTGTCAATACACTTCTGACGGATGAATATACTTATACCTACACGTTGGGAGTTAACTATGATAGTTGAAATAGCAGAAGGCTTTATCCATCTTTTCCAGAGCGCAGGTAAGATATTCTCCGGGATGATCGTCAGTACCATTCCGATGCTGATAACCTTAATTTTGACCGTTAATTTTATTATGAAATTAATTGGCCAACAGCGAATGGAAAAAGTCGCCACCCTGATGGGGAAGTCAAAAATATTAACCTATGGAATTTTGCCGAGTTTTGCCTGGTTCTTTCTTAGCAGTCCGGGTGCGCTGACGATGGGTAAATTTCTGCCCGAACGTTGTAAACCCGCTTATCAGGATGCGCTGGGCAGCACCGTACACCCGCTGACCTCTCTGTTCCCACACATTGTGCCATCTGAACTCTTTATCTGGCTGGGCGTCGCCGCTGGCCTGACGCGACTCGATCTACCGGTTGCCGACCTGGCATTACGCTATATCGCTGCGGGTATTCTACTCGGTTTTATCCGTGGTTTTCTGACGGAATATATCTTCACCCGGCTGGAGAAACGCGAACTTAATCAGGAATAAGGGAAAACAATGAAAGTACTATTTTCGGCTGACGTCGTAAAGGCTGGAAGAAAAGTGGAAGAGGGACTGCTTAATGGCATGTTGATTACCTTTAATGACCATGCTCCGGAAGATTATCTCGATTATGTCCTGGTCATTAAGAATATTGTTTGTGATGTTACCCCATTACAAAAAACAATGGATTATGTTCTGCAGATTAATAATCAGACCTGGAATATAACCTGCTGGGGAGAGGCCGCATGGCAAAATTTATGCGAGTTAGGTCATGTGACAGTGGTATTTGACGGGGCTGAAAAGCCAATAGCCTATGGTTCATTACACGTTAACAGTCATTGTTCTCCATCCGTAAATGAATTGATTGGCCCATTGACAATAATGAGGAAAACCAATGAAAACCGTACTGATTAAAAAAGGTCATTCAGGGATTGGCGATGACATGTATTTATCTCGCGATACCCGCATGGTCATCCTGTCGCTTACCGGCAAAACCATTGATCCGGTCGCGAAAAAACTGGGTGAAATGCTGGAAATGACCGTGGTTAACGGCTTTGACGCCATGCCGGATGATAAGAAAATCCTTTGTGTGGTCATCAACTGTGGCGGTTCACTGCGCTGCGGCATTTATCCGCAGAAAAGAATCAAGACAATCAACGTACTCCCTACCGGTGCGATGGGGCCGCTGGCGAAATATATCACCGAAGATATTTACATCTCTGATGTCAGTCTTGAATCGCTTTCGCTGATTGAAACCATTAATCAACCGGTAACCGGGGAGGAAAACGTTGAGCTCAGTGATCCTCTCCCGGCAGACCATGCCTGTGCCGTGGCTCACGAACGCGTGGAGGCAAAACCACGCGGTTCCGCGACCAACACCGCGCTGGAGTTGATGACGCGTTTTGCGACGGGAATCGGTAACTTTGTCAGCCTGCTCTACTCCTCGGCGCGTGAATCGGTCGAGTTGTGTATTAAAAACGTGATCCCCTTTATGGCCTTTATCTCGGTTCTGATCGCTCTGGTTCAGGAGACCGCGATTGGTCAGTGGACCGGGAATGCGCTGTCGCCGCTTGCCGGATCGTTAACCGGTTTGTTTGTGATTGCGATTATTTGTGGTCTGCCCTTCATCTCTCCCATTCTGGCTCCTGGCGCGGCGATTGCGCAGGTCGTTGGTGTGCTGGTAGGAACGCTAATCGGTAGCGGGGTGGTTTCACCGCTGATGGCGTTGCCGGCGCTGTTCGCGATTAACGTCCAGGTCGGCGCCGATTTCATTCCCGTTGGGCTTTCCATGCAGGAGGCGAAAGAGAAAACCATTCGTCTTGGCGTGCCCTCTTTCTTGCTGTCACGGATGATTACCGCGCCTCTGGCGGTGGCCATCGGTTATCTGTTTTCGTTTGGCTTGTTTAACTGAGGAAATGTGTAATGAACAAAATCAATGCCGCGGTGGTGGGGGCCGGTATTTATGGCAAACATCATATCAATGCGTATCACTATAATCCGTGGGTGAACCTGGTGGGGTTTTGCGAGATCAATCCGGACATCCGCGCCAACGTTGCGGCGGAGTTTCAGGTGCCTGGTTATGCCTCGCTGGCAGAGTTGTTTGCCGCGACGGACGTTGATCTGATATCAATCGCGACGCCGGATCCGTTCCACTTTGATGCCACGATTGAAGCCATCAGGGCGGGCAAACATGTGCTGATTGAGAAACCGATGGCGACAACGTCAGCGGAATGTCGGGAAATCATCCGCTGTGCGCAGCAACAAGGAGTGAAGATTGGCGTTGATTACCACAAGCGTTGGGACGGGATGGCACAGCATATTCACAATGAGCTGCTGAAACCCGAAACCGGTCAGGTCCTGCGTGGCTATATGAGCATGGACGATATTATCGACGTGCCGAAAAACTGGCTGTCATGGGCGAATGAGAGTTCTCCCGTTCATTTTCTCGGAACGCATTGTTTTGATTTGATTAGATATTATATGAACGGTGCCAATGCGGTGAGCGTCTATGCGATAGGGCAGAAGAAGAAGCTGGTGGCGGAAGGCGTTGATTCCTGGGATACCATTCAGTCGTTTGTCACCTTTGATAATGGCGCGCAATGGACCGTTGAAGTGGGGTGGTGCTTACCACCTTCATTTCCCAAAGCAAACGATGGGCGTAGTTTTGTTATTACCGAGAATAACTATTATCGCGCCGATGCGCAGTTGCGGGGATATGAAATGTTCACCCCTCAGCGCAGTGCAACGCCAAATTATAATTTTATTAATTACGTTAATAATAAAGCCAGTGGCTATGGGATTCAGCCAATACATGATTTTGTTGAGCACATATTATTTGATACCCCTTATCTGGCAACCGCTGATGATGGGTTGCAGGCGACGTTAATATGTGAAGCCGTACATCATTCGTTATCGACAGGACGTATTGTGCAGTTATAACTCATCGGTGGTTTACGCCTCATAAACCGTTTTGCTGGCTTTAATTTCTTTGATTAAGGCAGGGTTCGTTATTCCCCCTCAACCCGGTCGATGATCATTGTTTATGAGGCGCCTTTTCATTATTCATATTCAGATAGCAATATTGCAGCGCGTGGAAAAAAAGCGTGTGTAAAGACATTTTCAGTGCGGCGAAACTGAGGGGGCTGACGCTGGACTGAGGCGTATATAAGGTTACATCGGCAAGCGTCGCGCCGCTCTGATGGCAGGCGACTGCCAGTGAGGCGGCCTCATGCTCGCGAATCAAGGTAATGAGTTGATTATCCGGCTCATCTTTGAGTCCAGGAAGCAGGATCACGGAATCACAATCCGTCAAGGTGTTTGTCAGCAATAAATGGGCATTCTGGTACTCTACGGGAATGCAGACTTTGCCAATATCACTATAATCCTGAATGATATTGCTGAGTAATGAACTCAGTTCTCGCGGATGACAGAAATAGAGGTTACGGCTGGAATTAATAATTTCAAAGAAAGTATTAAGGGCCGCAGGGTTATTATTATTAATAAACTCGCCAAGAATAACATTGTTTTTCGTTGCCTGGGCCGGAAGCAGTGCCTCAGGTGCGCTGCGCAGACACTTAATTAAATCATATTTAAATGAAGTAAAGCCGGTATAACCGAGAGATTGCGCAAAGCGAACAATGGAGGGTTGGCTGGTTTGCGTCTTTTTTGAAATTGCCGTCGACGTCAGTTTTTCCGCGCCCGATAATGTAGCCAGAATGTAACGGCTAATTGTTTGCTCCGCGTGCGTACCTGTTTTTACCAGTAACTGAAGTTGTTCGATAATGTTCATTGAGGTCCCTCGGTTTTGTTTATTATGACAGATACACTTTATCCTTCAAGCAGCCTCTGTGTTGGCGATGGAGCGATCCGGCTCGTCCATGAGCCTCGTCCCTTTAAGCCAGCGCAAGCGTTGTTCAAAATGCCTGCTGCCTGTTGTCCTGCGACTCGAAGGATTTAGTGTCTAACCAGGGGACCCCAGGGATTAATTCATCCTTTCCACAATCATTGCAATGCCCTGACCGCCGCCGATGCACAGCGTTGCCAGACCCAGCGTTTTATCCCTGGCGGAAAGCGCATGCAGCAATGTCACCAGGATCCGCGCGCCGCTGGCGCCGATCGGATGCCCAAGCGCAATCGCGCCACCGTTCACGTTCACCTTTTGTGGGTCGAAGCCCAGCGTCTTGCCGACGGCAAGGAACTGCGCGGCAAACGCCTCATTGGCTTCAATCAGATCGATATCGGAAAGCTGCAATCCGCATTGTTTCAGGGCTTTCTGCGTGGCGGGTACCGGCCCCATCCCCATCAGCGCTGGCGCGACGCCGCCGCTGGCATATGCCTTAATGCGTGCCAGCGGTTTCAGTCCTGCCGCCAGTGCGGCAGATTCTTCCATGACCACCAGCGCGGCCGCGCCGTCGTTGATCCCAGAGGCGTTGCCAGCGGTGACGGTGCCGGCCTTATCAAATGCCGGACGCAGTGCCGCAAGACCTTCTGCTGTTGAGTCAGCCTTGGGGAATTCGTCGCGGTCAAAGACAATGGTTTTTTTACGCGACGTGACGCTGACCGGCACAATTTCGGCCTCAAAGGCGCCAGAATGGATGGCGGCGACCGCTTTTTGCTGAGAGAGCAGTGCGAGCTCATCCTGCATGTCGCGGCTGATACCGTATTCACGGGCGACGTTTTCGGCGGTGATCCCCATGTGATAACCATGGGTGGCACAGAGCAGACCGTCACGCAGAATCACATCCGACAACTGGCCGTCGCCGAGGCGATAACCCCAGCGGGCTTTCGCATCCAGCAGATAGGGGGCCAGACTCATGTTTTCCATGCCGCCAGCAACCAGCGCCTGTGCCTGACCGGCCTGAATTGCCTGGGCGGCCAGTGCGACGCTTTTGAGCCCTGAACCGCAGACTTTGTTGACGGTAAACCCGCAGACGGTTTCGCTAAGGCCGCTTTTTAACAGTGCCTGCCGCGCCGGGTTTTGTCCCAGACCGGCCTGCAACACGTTGCCCATGATCACTTCATCCACACGTTGCGGGTCGAGTTGCGCGCGTTCCAGCGCGGCGCTAATCACAGTCGCGCCAAGTTCGATGGCACTGGTGGTGGCCAGCGCGCCGTTGAAGCTGCCGATGGCGGTACGTACTGCGCTGACGATGACACAATTTTTCATCTTCTGTTCCTTAAAAGTGAGTCGCTGCCGTCAGAAAAAGGTCAGACCGACAACAAAAATGACACCGGAGAAAAGCAGGGCGGTGATGCAGTACCCCATGATGTCGCGAACCCCCAACCCGGCGATGGCCAGTGCGGGAAGCGCCCAGAAGGGTTGCGCCATGTTCATCCACTGCTCGCCGTAGGCAATCGCCATCACGGATTTACCCAGATCGGCCCCTAGCGCTTGCGCGGCTGGCATGACGAACGGTCCCTGTATAACCCAGTGACCACCGCCTGACGGCACGGCAAAGTTGATCAGCGCAGAGCTGAAGAAGGTCATGACCGGGAAGGTGTCTTTATTGGCGACGTTGATGAAGAACTCGGTGATGAGTCCTCCGAGACCGGAGTGCTCCATCATCAACTGGATACCGGCATAGAACGGGAACTGCACCAGGATACCGGCGGTGCTGCGCGCAGCGGCACTAATGGCGCGCATATAGGCCATCGGCGTTTTGTGCAGCAGCAGACCGGCAATCATAAACATCAGGTTGACGGTGTTGATGGTGATGTTGAACCCTTTCTCGGCGAAGTAGATCCCGAGATAAGCGATGCCTAATGCCCCAATGATCAGCGCCAGGATTCGGCTCTCTTCCAGTTTTTCGGACGGAGGCGCATCTGCTGGCAAGGTCTTCTGGAAATCAGGCTCTTCCATCAACAGTTTCGGATCGACGCTGACAACATCCGACGGTTTTGGCGTCATCATGCGGGTGATAAACGGCATGACCACAATCAGACCGAGAGTGATGAAGATGTTGAAACCGGTAAACAGGGTGTCGCTGACCGGAATCAGGCCCGCAATGTGTTCCACCGGGTTACCCGGCGTTGCCGCCAGCAGGGGCATCGAGCCGGAGAAGCCGCCGCCCCAGGTCAGAAAACCGATATAAGCGCAGGCAATCAGCAGCGGATAATCGGATCCCGGCACGCGACGGGCAACTTCACGGGCAAACATCGCTCCCACTACCAGACCGAAGCCCCAGTTGATGACGCAGGCGACGGAGCCAAAGAAGGTTACCAGCATTACGCCCTGCGCGGGCGTTTTTGCGGCAGACGCGGCAGTACGCAGCAGGTTTTTCACCGGACCGGAACTGGCCAGCGCGTGACCTGTCACGATGATCAACGCCATCTGCATCCCGAAGGCCAGCAGATTCCAGAAGCCATCCCCCCAGAAACGCACCATACTGATCGGCGTTTGCGGCGTCAGCCACAGCGCGATGCCGAACGTCAACAGCGTCAGCAGCATGGCGAAAATCAGGGGATCGGGCAGCCAGCGACTGACGAAGCGCGTCATGAAACGCGAGATACGGCCGATCATGCTTCACCTCGCTGAACGACCAGATCGGCGACAATGTCAAACTGCGCTTCTGTTTTTGCTCGCAGAGTATCGAGGTCGCACCCGTCGACGATTTCCGTCAGCCACATTTTGCCGTCGATAAAGCGGAACACGGCGAGTTCGGTAACCAGCATATGCACCGCATGCTGGGCCGTCAGTGGCATGGTGCAGTGGCGAAGAATTTTCGCCGAGCCGTCTTTCGCGCAGTGTTCCATCGCGATAATCACTTTGCGCGCTCCGGTTACCAGATCCATCGCGCCGCCCATCCCAGGGACCATTTTGCCGGGCACGACCCAGTTCGCGAGGTTAGCCTGTTCATCAACCTGCAACCCGCCCAGTACGCAGGCATCGACGTGGCCGCCACGAATCAGCGCGAATGACATCGCGCTGTCGAACATCGCCGCACCCGGCAATATTCCGCAGGGTTGACCACCGGCGTTCACCAGATCGGGATGCGCGGTCGTGACCGGTCCCAGTCCGAGAAATCCGTTCTCTGATTGCAGGGTGATATGAATGTCATCCGGCAGATAGTTGGCGACCATCGTCGGCAGGCCAATGCCTAAATTCACAACATCACCATCGCGAAGTTCTTGCGCCACACGGCGCGCAATACGTTGTTTAGCATCCATTATTTGCTCTCCTGTGGCATGACGATATGGTCGATAACGGCGCCGGGGGTGACTATCTGATCAGGCAACAGATCGCCTGTCTCAACGAGTTCGTCAGGTTCCACCAGAGTGATATCGGCGGCGAGGGCAATAAGCGGGTTGAAGTTGCGGGCGCTGAGTTGGTAGGTCAGGTTGCCGAGTGGGTCGGCACGGTGCGCGCGGATGAGTGCCAGGTCGGCACGCAACGGTCGCTCCAGTAGCCAGGTTTTGCCGTCAAGCGTCAGGGTTTGTTTGCCATCTTCCACAATCGTGCCGACGCCGGTTGGGGTCAGGAAGCCGCCGAGTCCAGCACCGCCGCAGCGGATCTGTTCAATCAGCGTACCCTGCGGCACCAGCAGAACGTCCATCTCTTTGGCAATCATCCGACGCCCGGTTTCCGGGTTAGTGCCGATATGGGACGCAATGACTTTGTTCACCCGGCCATTGACGATCAGCGGGCCGATGCCGGTATCGACAAAGGCGGTATCGTTGGCGATCAGTGTCAGGTCTCTGACGCCGGATTCAAGTAAGGCTTCGACAAGGCGGGGCGGGGTCCCGACCCCCATAAAACCACCAACCATGATGGTCATGCCGTCACGAAAGAATCCGGCAGCGTTCTGTAAGGTAATCAGTTTTGTTTTCATTATGTTTCCCTTTTGCATACTCCATTTTGGGTACACAAAGGGAATAGCAAGCGGGATGCCAGAATGGCTAACGGACAGGGATATTAGTTAACCTGTTGAATATAATTAAATATTCATGGGGGTGTTGTGTGATCTTAGTGCGGATGCTATGCAGAATTTTGCGCACTGTGCAAAATTCTGCATAGCAGATTCTGGTTCTACAAGCCTGCCGTATCGATACCGTATTCCTGCAATTTATACATCAGGGCACGTCGACTGATGCCTAACATCAGGGCGGCGCGGGTGCGGTTTCCTTCATGCTGTTCAAGTACCTCGATAATGATCCGCTTCTCTTCGCGTTTAATCTCTTCTTTCAGATTGCGTTCACCGGGCTGTGTGGCCTTTATCTCGCTGCCACCACCCACCGGCTGGCGGAGCGGGGCAGGCAGATCTTCTGCAAAAATGACGGCACCGGTATTCATCACCACCGCCCGCTCAATGACGTTTGAAAGTTCGCGGATGTTTCCGGGCCAGGGCCAGGTGGTAAGCATCGACATGGCCGCCGGATCGATCTCAATAATGTCGCGCTGATTTTCCGAACTGAATTTCTGCAGGAAGTGGTTAGCCAGCAGCGCAATGTCTTCCCGTCGTTCGCGCAGCGGGGGAAGTTGCAGATGAATCACATTCAGACGATAGAACAGGTCTTCACGGAAAGCGCCTTCTTTCACCATCGCATGGAGATCGCGGTTGGTGGCAGCGACGATGCGGATATCCACCTGAATCGTCTGATGCCCGCCCACGCGTTCGAATTCCCGTTCCTGCAGAATGCGCAGTAATTTAGCCTGGAGCACCAGCGGCATTTCACCAATTTCATCGAGTAGCAGCGTTCCCTGATGAGCGCGTTCGAACAGTCCCTGACGCTGAGTTTGTGCGCCGGTGAAAGCCCCTTTTTCATGACCGAACAACTCGCTTTCCAGCAGCGACTCCGGTAACGCGGCGCAGTTGATTTTGATAAACGGACCGTTTGCCCGGCGCGAATTGTAGTGAATAGCGCGCGCAATCAACTCCTTGCCGGTACCGCTTTCACCACTGATCAGAACGTTGGCCTGCGACAGGGCAATTTTCGCCGTGTCTTTGCAGATATCCATCATCCGCGGACTGTTGGTCAGGATATGTCCCCACTGCCAGCTGGTGCTCAGCGCCTGATGCAGGCTGCGGATCTCCTGTTTCATCGCCTGCAGTTGCAGGGCGCGTTGGATCAGTAAATTCAGTTCATCGAGATCGAAAGGTTTGATCACGTAATCAAACGCCCCGCTGCGTAATGCTTCGACGGCGGTTTCGACTTCGGCATAAGCGGTCATCAGGATCACGGGGATGCGCGGCTGCTGAGTGCGCATGACTTTCAGGGCGTCGATCCCGTTCATTTCCGGCATGCGGATATCCATCAGCACCACATCCGGTTGAGCGTCGGCAAAGCGCTGCAACGCTTCCTCCCCGTTGCTGGCACAGTGCGTTTCATGCCCCTGTAGCGAAAAGGCGGTGGTGAGCATGCGACGAACGTTATCTTCGTCATCCACAATGAGGATACGGTAGCGGGTTTTCATACTGACAAGTTTCCCTGCGGGTTAATCGGTAAAATAAGGGTAAACGTCGCGCCACATCCGGGCATGCTGGCGACGTGAATATCACCCTGATGAGCATTGATAATGCGCTGGCTGAGCGCGAGTCCAAGCCCTGTTCCTGAGGCTTTGGTGGTGAAAAAGGGGTCAAAAATCTTTTTCTGTAGCGCGATATCGATCCCACCGCCGTTATCTTCAATCGCCACGGCTTGTTGCGTGGCTGAATATTGCCAGGTGCGAATGCGGATTTCACCGCGTGCGTTGATGGCCTGCACGGCATTAATCAAAAGATTGAGGATCACCTGTTTTAACAGTTCACGATCGGCAACGATGGCAGGCAGCCCCGTATCCTGTTCAAAGTTGAACGTGATCCGTGCCTGAACGCCGGAGGTTTGCACCAGAATCAGCGTCTCTTCGATCAGCGAATTGAGCAGCACTTGCTGCCACTGGCTTTGTCGCGGCCGGGAGAAATCCAGCAACTGCTGAATGACTTTGTTGATGGAATCAATTTCTTTCAGTACCACGGACAGATATTCCTGATGCACAGGCAGGCTGGTTTGTTGACGGATGATCTGCACATACCCCCGGATGGCGGTGAGCGGATTACGTACCTCATGCGCCACCCCGGCCATCAGTTCACCCAAAGTGGCAAGTCTCTCGGTTTGCGCCAGGCGACGCTGCGTTTCTTTGCGGGCGGTCAGGTCGGAAAAAATCACCAGCGCACCGATCAATTCACCATTGGGGTTATGAATACGGCTGGTGGTGACACTGAGTTCAATGGTGCGGTCGCGCGCCGGAAAGCTAACTTCCTGTGCCAGATGCTCCGTCCCGTGCGCCAGGGTATCGAGAACCGGGCTGGCAAAATGCGGGTCGGAGAAGAGGGTGGCATAGGGGCGACCGACCAGTTCATTGAGCGTATAGCCGGTAATCATTTCCGCCGCAGGGTTCATGGTGGTGACATCGCCCTGTCTATCGATTGCGATCACCCCATCGGCGGCGTTTTCAATGATCAGATCGTTAAGGGTTTTCGTTTCACGCAACGTTTGCGCCAACGCGTTAACGCTGCGGCTAATTTGCCCCAGTTCGCCAGGCAGATTGGGAAGTTGCGCTGGCGTTTTTTGCGCCAGCGTCGACAGACCGTCCGTGATGATGTCGATATTGGCGCCAAGGCGTCGGGAAAACAGCACGATCAAGAGCAGGCTACAGAGCAGACCTGCCGCCAGCACCGCAATGATGCGCACGTCCATCCTCCACGCCTGACGCTGGATATCTTCCGTCAACTCATTCGCCCAGATGTAGCCCAGCACGTCGCCATCCCGGGTGATGGGGATCATGGAGTTAAGAATATCGCCGCGCACCTGGCGACCGGAAAAGACGACCGGGGCATTGCTGCGCATCACTTCGCGTCCGGGGTGATCGGCGGCAATCGTCACGCCAACGTTATTTTGGTACAGCGCGGAAGGGGCGTAGGTCACAATCGCATCCAGCGCTTTGTTATAGTAGCCCGCGCCGACGCCCGGAAATGCCTGAGTGATCCGCTCAGTGATGGGGCCGAGTTCGGTATTCAGCGCCTGAATACGTTCGTCCCGCGGCAGCGCCGTAAAATGGGTAAAGCGATCGCCCAGCGCCTGATCGAGCAGGTGTACAACGGCAGATAATTTTTTCTCTTTTTCAGATAAGACTGCTGACCGTCCTTCGGTTTCTACGATATAACCAATCGACAGCGTCGGCACGATGACCATCAGAAGCGCCATCAGGATCATCTGATTGCGTAAGCGTCGCGGGTATAACCCTCTCAAAAAGCGCATGCTGGCATCCCTGTGACCCATTTTCTGACAAACGCTAATTATCGGGGGTTGCGGCAACTGTTTCTCAGCGGTGTATCATATTCCCGCAAACGCAGGCGCGGGCATTGCGACGACGCGCATTTACCGCTACCTTAACCACACTCCATTTATCGCCTGAGGCGGAGCTTCGCCCTTTTGAAATACCTTGCATCCTTTCGCACGACCCTGAAAATCTCGCGCTATCTGTTCAGAGCGTTGGCGCTGTTGATTTGGCTGCTGATTGCCTTTGCTTCGGTGTTCTACATTGTGAACGCCTTGCATCAGCGGGAGTCAGAGATCCGCCAGGAGTTTAATCTCAGTTCCGATCAGGCCCAGCGCTACATTCAGCGCACGTCGGATGTGATGAAAGAGCTCAAGTACATCGCGGAGAATCGCCTGACGGCGGAGAACGGCGTGTTGTCTTCGCGGTCGCGTGACGATAAAACCGAGGTGCCGACCTTTCAGCCGCTGTTTGCCGATTCCGACTGCGCGGCAATGGGCAACGCCTGGCGCGGATCGCTGGAGTCGCTGGCGTGGTTCATGCGCTACTGGCGTGACAACTTTTCCGCTGCGTACGATCTGAATCGTGTATTTCTCATTGGCAGCGATAATCTCTGCATGGCGAATTTCGGCCTGCGCGATATGCCCGTCGAGCGCGATAACGCGCTGAAAACGCTGCACGAGCGGATTATGAAGTACCGCAACGCGCCGCAGGATGAATCCGGAAACAACCTCTACTGGGTGGCGCAGGGACCACGTCCAGGGATTGGCTATTTCTACGCGCTGACGCCGGTTTATCTGGCAAACCGCCTGCAGGCGCTGTTGGGCATTGAACAGTCCATTCGAATGGAAAACTTCTTTACGCCGGGCAGTCTGCCGATGGGCGTGACCATTCTGGATGAAAATGGGCATGCGTTGATTTCGCTGACCGGGCCGGAAAGTACCATCAAGGCGGAACCTCGCTGGATGCAGGAACGCTCCTGGTTTGGCTATACGCCGGGCTTTCGTGAGCTGGTGCTGAAGAAAAATCTGCCGCCGTCTTCGTTAAGCATTGTCTATTCCGTTCCGGTCGATCTGGTGCTGGAACGGATCCGGATGCTGATTCTGAATGCCATTCTGCTGAATGTGCTGGTAGGTGCGGCACTGTTTACCCTCGCGCGGATGTACGAACGACGGATCTTTATTCCGGCGGAAAGCGACGCCCAACGGCTGGAAGAGCATGAGCAGTTTAACCGTAAGATTGTCGCGTCCGCGCCGGTCGGGATCTGTATTCTGCGCACCGTTGACGGTATTAACATCCTCAGTAACGAGCTGGCGCATACCTACCTGAACATGCTCACCCATGAGGATCGACAGCGGCTGACGCAAATCATCTGTGGACAGCAGGTGAACTTTGTCGATGTGCTGACCAGCAATAACACCAATTTGCAGATTAGCTTCGTCCATTCCCGCTATCGCAATGAAAACGTGGCGATTTGCGTGCTGGTGGATGTTTCCGCCCGCGTCAAAATGGAGGAGTCGTTGCAGGAGATGGCGCAGGCGGCTGAACAGGCGAGTCAGTCGAAATCGATGTTCCTGGCGACCGTCAGCCACGAGCTGCGCACGCCGCTGTATGGCATTATCGGTAACCTTGATCTGCTACAAACCAAAGAATTGCCAAAAGGAGTCGATCGCCTGGTGACGGCGATGAATAACTCTTCCAGTCTGCTGCTGAAAATCATCAGTGACATTCTCGACTTCTCGAAAATCGAATCGGAGCAGTTGAAAATTGAGCCGCGTGAATTCTCGCCACGTGAGGTGATGAGCCACATTACCGCGAACTATCTGCCGCTGGTGGTGCGCAAGCAGCTCGGGCTGTACTGCTTTATCGAACCGAATGTGCCGGTTTCGCTTAATGGCGATCCGATGCGCCTGCAACAGGTGATTTCTAACCTGTTGAGCAACGCGATTAAATTCACCGATATTGGTTGCATTGTGCTGCATGTCAGCCGCGACGATGATTATCTCAGCATTCGGGTGCGGGATACCGGCGTCGGGATCCCGGCGAAAGAAGTGGTGCGCTTGTTCGATCCGTTCTTCCAGGTCGGTACGGGTGTGCAGCGCAATTTCCAGGGAACGGGGCTGGGACTGGCGATTTGCGAAAAGCTGATCAGCATGATGGATGGTGACATTTCGGTTGATTCTGAACCAGGGATGGGGAGCCAGTTTACAGTGCGTATTCCGCTGTATGGCGCGCAGTATCCGGCGAAAAAAGGGCTTGATGGACTTGCCAGAACACGTTGCTGGTTGGCGGTGCGTAATGCGTCTTTGTGCCAGTTTGTCGAAAACAGCCTGACGCGTAACGGTGTTGAGGTGATGCGTTATGAAGGGCAGACACCGGCGAGTGATGACATGTTGATCACCGACGATGCCCTGGAACAGCCGTGGCAGGGGCGGGCAGCGGTGATTTTCTGTCGGCGCCACATTGGTATTCCACTGGAAAGGGTGCCGGGTGAATGGGTGCACAGCGTGGCGTCGCCGCATGAACTGCCGGCGCTGCTGGCCCGGATCTACCGTATTGAGCTGGACGATGAGGAGCTCTCTTCCGCGTTACCGGCTCCGGAAAAAGCGGCGGCCACCAATGATGACATGATGATCCTGGTGGTTGACGATCATCCGATTAACCGCCGTCTGCTGGCCGATCAGCTGGGATCGCTCGGGTATCAGTGCAAAACCGCCAATGACGGCGTGGATGCCCTGAACGTGCTGAGCAAAAACCATATCGATATCGTGCTGAGCGACGTAAACATGCCGAATATGGATGGCTATCGACTGACACAGCGCATACGTCAGTTAGGGCTGACTTTACCTGTAGTTGGGGTGACGGCCAACGCTTTAGCCGAAGAGAAGCAGCGCTGTCTGGAGTCGGGGATGGACAGTTGTCTGTCGAAGCCGGTCACGCTGGACGTTATCAGGCAGACGCTGGCGGTGTATGCGGAGCGGGTCAGGAAAACGCGAGCATAAAAAAGCCCGGTAAGCGCTGAAACTTACCGGGCTTTTTTACGTCTGCAAGAATCAGTCTTTGTCTGCCGGACTCAGGGTCACGGAAGAGAGATAGTTCAGCAGTGCGATATCGTTTTCAACGCCCAGTTTCATCATCGCTGATTTCTTCTGGCTGCTGATGGTTTTGATACTGCGGTTCAGCTTCTTGGCGATTTCAGTCACCAGGAAACCTTCGGCAAACAGACGCAGAACTTCACTCTCTTTCGGAGAGAGACGTTTGTCACCGTAGCCGCCCGCGCTGATTTTTTCCAGCAGGCGAGAGACGCTTTCCGGGGTGAACTTTTTGCCTTTCTGCAGCGCAGCCAGCGCTTTCGGCAGGTCTGTTGGCGCGCCCTGTTTCAGGACAATCCCTTCGATATCGAGATCAAGCACCGCGCTCAGGATTGCCGGGTTATTGTTCATGGTCAGAACAATGATCGACAGGCTTGGGAAATGACGCTTGATGTATTTGATCAGGGTGATCCCATCGCCGTACTTGTCGCCCGGCATAGAGAGATCGGTAATCAACACGTGTGCATCTAATTTTGGCAGGTTGTTGATCAGTGCTGTGGAGTCTTCAAATTCGCCAACAACATTCACCCACTCGATTTGCTCAAGTGATTTGCGAATACCGAACAGTACAATCGGATGGTCATCGGCAATAATTACGTTCATATTGTTCATGTAAAGGCTACCTTGCTACAGCAAGCTCTTGACGTAGGTGTCAATGTCGCTGATGTATTTTTCTATTCCTGGAGCATCTTTCTCACGAATCAGATGTTCCAGCGTTTCACATAACTGCTTGCCGGGTACCAGATTTAGCATGGCAAACACGCCTTTCAGGCGGTGAGCCGTTTGGGCTAGCGCAGCAAAATCGCTGATTGCAGCCTCAGTATACAACCTCTTAACATCATCCGGTACTGTGTCTACAAATAGTGCGTAATAACCGCTGGCATGAAGTTCGGCGTTTTCATCACCTCCCAGAGGGGATTCCGGGATCGCTTCTTGTGCCAGTTGCTCTTCAATTAGTTGTAGTACAGCTTCCTGCATAGCGTTGCTCATATTAAAGTTGACGCGAAGCTGGCCTGGGCCAATTTTCCGCACGCCTGACTCATCATCGCTTAAAAGCAAGCCGGAGGCAGTAAGATTAGACGGATTATCAGTTAAAAAGAGATCATATTCTTGACTTATGAGTCTCTCATCCGGGGTGATGCAGGTCGCTCCCCAGTTTTCCAACTGGCGAAGCACGATATTGCGCACCTCGTTAGAGGTCACGTCGATCATCACGCTGACATCATCCAGCAGACGCTCTTCGTCTTCTTTATGCTGGTCGAGCGGCGTCATTTTAACATGGACTGTATAGCGTGTACCCAGCGCATCTCGCGCTTTTATGCTCAAATGTCCGCCAAGTTTACGTGCCAGCTGATCGCATAACCAAAAGGCCAGCGGATTGGCTTTACCGTAACGGTCTTTCTGCGTCTCACTGATGAACGGGAAATGCAGGTTGTCAATTTCGCTTAACGTCACGCCTTCGCCGGTATCCAGAATGCGGAACGTCAGGCGCTCGGCCACCGATTCGTCCTGATCAACCTCGAGCGTGATTTTGCCAATCTGGGTAGTTGTTACCGCGTACTGCATCAGCAGCAGTAAGATCCGTCGCAGTGCATCGCGATCGCCATGTCGTTCGTCGTTTGCCTTCAGATGGTTGTTGATGAGCAGTTGCAGGCCTTTACGCTTCATCGCGGGCAGCACTTGCGGGACGACTTCGTCAATTAACGCCTGAACCGAGAAGAGGGTAGGCTCACTCTTCCAGGCGTCGTTTTCCAGCATGTTCGCCAGTTGAATTTCATCGATCATGCGGACCAGTACATCGGCATGATTCGCCAGTTGCTGTGCATCAGACGTTTGCAATTGAGCAACTTTCGCTGCCAGCGTTTTGACCGGCTCTTTCAACGTCTCGCTGATGTTTTGCATAAAGGCGACGCGGCCCTGCTGATTTTTTTCATATAACCGCTGAGCCTGTTTGAGCTTTTTGTTCACCAGCACTTCACGATCCTGGTCGCGGATAATAAAGATCTGGGTGCGTGGAGCGACCTGGCTGCGGAACAGGCGTATCTCATACAGCTCGTTATTGACGGTCGCCTGGATCACGCCCTGATGCTGTTCCGCCATGCTGGTGATGTTTTGCAGATTCAGATGCGGCAACAGATGGTCGGCAATTTTGTTACTCATCACTGTGCGGTTCGCTTCTTGATCATGCACCAGCAGACCCAGCGGCAGTAGGGAGACAATCTCTTCGTTAATCGCGCGCAGAATCCGTAGCTCATTATTAGCTGCGGTATTGGGCGCGACTTCCGTTGTGCGTCCCGGCTGGTTGCGGAAGGTGGTATAGCCGAACAGGGCGAGCGCCAGTAGCCCGATATTCAGCAATAGCGGTAACAGGATGTTTTGCAGCGTATCGAGCAGTAGGGTGCCAAACGGCACCTGCCAGACCAGGCGCATTCCCGTCGAGTTCAGCGCCGACGAGATTTCAATTTTCGAACTGTTAAAGCTGATGCTTACGCTGTCGGGCGATTCTTTATCTGCATTGCGTGCGCTGGCTGGAGTCGTGTCAGGCTCAAGGCGGAAGCTGTCCAGTGGCATGCCGGGAGGAATTAAGTCGTTGATGGGCAGGTCAAACGCGACAACGGTCGCCAGGTGTCCCGGCTGATTAAACGTGGTTCGCAGCGTAAAATAGTGGCCGTTTTGCCATGCCAGCCGACGCAGCGATGAGAAACTTTCCCGTTCGTCAAGCGCATTGGCCTGCTGGAGCATTTCTGCCCGACGGGAATCGACAATGCTGCCGATGGTCGACTCTTTAAATCCCGAAGAGAGATCTTTTAACGGCAGCGTCGAGATGAGCGTCAGGCTGTTATCCTGCCCGTTGAGATAATACATGGACCACGGCACCGTCTCAGCGCCCCACAGCGTGTCGAGGTAGGACGAGATGCGCTGCGTCATTTCCAGCGTTGAGCTGTCATGCGAGCCAAAGATCAGCGCTTCGGTTTTTCGCCGTGGTTTTTCAAGATAGTAAACGTCCTGTTTCAGGCGCGTTTCCTGCAATCCTTCGCTGCTCGACGGATTCGTCGTCGCGGCGATGTTGTCATAGATTTGCCAGGTCGCGTAACGCCAGGTATCGATACGCTTATGAATTGCATGGGTGATATCGACGATTTGATAGCTTTTATCTTTCAACCAGGCGTTAACCGCGCTTTGCACCATCACGCCCATCGTCACCAGCAACACAATGATCAGCAATAAAAAGAAACGGGTAATGCTTCCCGGCAGGAGGGAAAATCGGGACGTAGCCGTTGTATCAGACTGACTCATTCGTGGTTATGACCTGTAAAACAACGCAGAAGGTGAAAGGGCAGTATAAAGGGTACGGTGTGAATTTCCACACTCTCTACTCATTGATGTTCTGCATTTTTTGCCAAAAAGAATTCATCAGTTAAATGGCGTAAAAGTGTACAGGCCCACCAGAGGCGTACACATATTCCCCGTCAAGTGTGAAAAAATAGCACGAAATAACAAGAAATCGGTTTCTGATATCAGTCAGTGACTGAATGAAGGTAAATAGTTAATAGTTGTTATTATTTTTATGCGGTAGCACATAAAGAGAAAATAAGTGTAAAGAAGGGTAAAAAAAAACCGGACGCATCGCATCCGGTTGAAATAGGGGTAAACAGACATTCAGAAATGAATGACGGTAATAAATAAAGTTAATGATGATAGCGAGAGATATTTTAGAGATGCATGACGATTTTGTTTTGTCATTCAGTGCTATCAAACTTATTTGTGTAATTAATTGTTTTATATGTATTTTATATATTTCTTGAGTGATCGTGCTTATTTTTTGTCTTTTTGAAGCAAAAAAAAAGTTCCTTGGAATTTACATTTTGAAACATCTATGTGGATAAATGAAACATCTTAAAAGTTTTAGTATCATATTCGTGTTGGATTATTCTGCAATTTTGAGGAGAATGAACTTGCCGACTGGTTAATGAGGGTTAATCAGTATGCAGTGGCATAAAAAAGCAAATAAAGGCATATAACAGAGGGTTAATAACATGAAAGTTAAAGTACTGTCCCTCCTGGTACCAGCACTGCTGGTAGCAGGCGCAGCAAATGCGGCTGAAATTTACAACAAAGACGGCAACAAATTAGACCTGTTCGGTAAAGTCGACGGTCTGCATTATTTCTCCGATGATAAAAACGCTGATGGCGATCAGACCTACATGCGTATTGGCTTCAAAGGCGAAACCCAGGTTAACGATCAGATCACCGGTTACGGCCAGTGGGAGTATCAGATCCAGGGTAACGCGCCTGAATCCGAAAACAACTCCTGGACTCGTGTTGCCTTCGCCGGTCTGAAATTCGGCGATGCGGGTTCTTTCGACTACGGTCGTAACTACGGCGTTGTGTATGACGTCACGTCCTGGACCGACGTCCTGCCAGAATTCGGTGGGGATACCTACGGTTCTGATAACTTCATGCAGCAGCGTGGTAACGGCTTCGCGACTTACCGTAACGCTGATTTCTTCGGTCTGGTTGATGGCCTGAACTTTGCCCTGCAGTATCAGGGTAAAAACGGTAGCCCATCTGGTGAAGGTGCTGATGGCATCGCTTACACCGGCGTGACTAACAACGGTCGTGAAGCGCTGCGTCAGAACGGTGACGGCGTTGGCGGTTCTGTAACCTATGACATCGGCGAAGGCTTCGGTCTGGGTGCGGCAGTGAGCAGCTCCAAACGTACTGATGAGCAGAACAGAGCGATCTACCTGGGTAACGGCGATCGCGCTGAAACCTACACCGGTGGCCTGAAATACGACGCTAACAACCTGTACCTGGCGGCGCAGTACACTCAGACCTATAACGCAACGCGTGTAGGCGGCGAAGGTTGGGCAAACAAAGCGCAGAACTTCGAAGTGGTTGCTCAGTACCAGTTCGACTTCGGTCTGCGTCCGTCCGTTGCTTACCTGCAGTCCAAAGGTAAAAACCTGGGGACTCTCAACGGTCGTAACTACGACGATGAAGATCTGCTGAAATATGTTGATGTGGGCGCAACCTACTACTTCAACAAAAACATGTCCACCTACGTTGATTACAAAATCAACTTGCTGGATGACAACAACTTCACTCGTGATGCCGGTATCAGCACCGACGACGTTGTTGCACTGGGCCTGGTTTACCAGTTCTAAGTTTGCTTAATGTCGATAAAAGGCCCTGCGGGGCCTTTTTTTGTGCGGTTTTTCGGCGTACAACCGCCGGTTTTTGGTGTACTCTTGCGCCTCTTTTGCAGGAGGACAATCACGTATGGAAATGAACGTTGCTCGTGCGGCCTTACTGGCTGTGACTCTCTTTTTTACCGGGTGCGATAACGCACCGGACGCGGCGCAAACGCCTGCCGCGGCTCCGGTCGTGCTGGAAGGGAAAACAATGGGCACCTTCTGGCGTGTGAGCGTGGTCGGAGTCGATGCCAAATCAGCAGCGGCGCTACAAACGAAAATTCAGACGCAACTGGATGCCGACGACCAACTGCTCTCCACTTATAAAAATGATTCGGCGCTAATGCGCTTCAACCAGTCGAAAAGTCTTTCTCCCTGGCCCGTCAACGAGGCAATGGCGGACATTGTTACCTCAGCGCTGCGTATTGGGCAAAAAACCCAGGGGGCGATGGACATCACCGTTGGGCCGTTGGTGAACTTGTGGGGGTTTGGTCCCGACAAGCAACCGGTCCAGATCCCGACGCAGGCGCAAATTGATGCGGCAAAAGCCAACAGCGGGTTGCAGCACCTGTCGGTGATCAACCAGGCGAAACAGCAGTACCTGCAAAAAGATCTGCCAGATTTGTTTGTCGATCTCTCCACTGTCGGTGAAGGCTATGCCGCCGATCACCTGGCACAGTTGATGGAGCGCGAAGGTATCGCACGCTATCTGGTCTCTGTCGGGGGGGCGCTGAACAGTCGCGGGATGAACGCTGAAGGGCATCCGTGGCGGGTGGCGATCCAGAAGCCTACCGACCGTGAAAACGCGGTTCAGGCGGTGGTGGATATTAACGGGCACGGTATTAGTACCTCCGGCAGCTATCGCAACTATTATGAGCTGAACGGAAAACGCCTCACTCATGTTATCGATCCGCAGACGGGACGCCCCATTGAGCATAATCTGGTGTCAGTGACGGTGATAGCGCCAACGGCGCTGGAAGCGGATGGCTGGGATACCGGACTGATGGTGCTCGGCACGGAGAAAGCCAAAGAGGTCGTACGCCGGGAAGGGCTGGCGGTGTACATGATTATCAAAGAGGGGGAGGGATTCAAAACCTGGATGTCTCCGCAGTTTGAAAGTTTTCTCATTCGTGAACAAAATTAAAAAGCAAGATTGCGGGTTTTCGTGTGATGGGTTTCGGACACACTGCCGCTAAGCAGGCACTATGCTTAACGAAGGAGTCCAGTATGAAAAATTCTCTACGCGTAAATGACGACCAGCGCTGGCAATCGGTGCTGGAACGTGATTCTGAGGCTGACGGACAGTTTGTCTTTGCGGTGCAGACGACCGGCATCTTTTGCCGACCTTCCTGCACGGCAAAACATGCGCTGCGTAAAAATGTCCGCTTCTTTCCTGACGCGCAGGCCGCGTTGCTGGCCGGGTTTCGCCCGTGTAAACGCTGTCAGCCGGATAAAGCCAACGCCCGGCAGCATCGACTGGATAAAATTACGCTTGCCTGTCAGCTTCTGGAGCAGGAGAGCCCCATCACGCTCGATGCGCTGGCTGAACAGGTGGCGATGAGTCCGTACCATCTGCATCGCGTGTTCAAAGCCACGACCGGGATGACGCCAAAAGCGTGGCAGCAGGCGTATCGCGCCCGCCGACTGCGCGATGCCCTGAGCCACGGCGAAAGCGTGACGCAGGCGATTCTGAATGCCGGATTTCCGGACAGCAGCAGCTACTATCGTAATGCTGATGCAACGCTTGGGATGACGGCGAAGCAGTTCCGTCGCGGCGGTGACAAGCTGGCGGTGCGCTATGCGCTGGCGGATTGCTCACTCGGACGCTGTCTGGTGGCGGAAAGCGAGCGGGGGATTTGCGCCATTTTGTTAGGGGATGACGATGCGGCGCTGATGGCTGAACTGCGGACATTGTTCCCGGCCGCTCAGGCTCAACCCGCCGATCCCGCTTTCCAGCAGCGTATTCACCGCGTTATCGCCAGTATTGACGGGCGTGATGCCGCGCTGTCGTTGCCGCTGGATATTCAGGGTACCGCGTTTCAACAACAGGTCTGGCAGGCGCTGCGGGCGATCCCTTACGGTGAGACCGTCAGCTACCAGCAACTGGCAAAAGCCATCGGTAAGCCGAACGCGGTTCGTGCCGTCGCCAGCGCCTGTGGCGCGAATAAACTGGCGATCGTGATCCCCTGTCATCGCGTTGTGCGAGGCGACGGATCGCTTTCCGGCTATCGCTGGGGCGTGTCGCGTAAGGCACAAATCCTGCGACGTGAGTCTCCTGATGAGGGGGCATAATGCTTGATTTGTTTGCCGATTCGCAGCCCTGGCAGGAACCGCTGGCACCTGGTGCCGTCATTTTGCGCCGCTTTGCCTTCAACACAGCGTTGCAACTGGTGCAGGAGATTGAGGCGGTCGCCCGTCGGTCGCCGTTTCGCCAGATGATCACCCCCGGCGGTTACACCATGTCGGTGGCGATGACTAACTGTGGACGGCTGGGCTGGACGACCGACCGTCACGGCTACCTCTATTCGCCAATCGATCCGCTGACGGGGCACGCCTGGCCGGATTTTCCGCCGTCCTTCCTGCGGTTGTGTCAGCAGGCGGCAACGGCGGCAGGCTATGCGGATTATCAGCCGGACGCCTGCCTGATCAACCGCTATGCGCCTGGCGCAAAGCTTTCGCTGCACCAGGATAAAGACGAGCCGGATCTGCGGGCGCCTATTGTTTCTGTCTCGCTGGGATTACCGGCTGTCTTTCAGTTTGGCGGCCTGAAACGTAGCGATCCGCTGACGCGCGTTCTACTGGAACATGGCGATGTAGTGGTCTGGGGCGGCGAATCGCGCTTGTTTTACCACGGAATTCAGCCGCTGAAGGCTGGGTTCCATCCGGCGACCGCCGACTGTCGTTACAATCTGACTTTTCGCCAGGCGGGTAAAAAAGAATAAAAATAAGAATTATTATTGCTGAACGCGTTGAGATGTTTAAACTGCGGGCTGTTATTCCTTGTCCGGGTTGTATGAATGGAACTACTTCTTCTTGTCTGGCGGCAGTATCGCTGGCCATTTATTTGCGTGATGGCGCTCAGCCTCGTCAGCGCGGCGCTGGGGATTGGCCTTATCGCTTTTATCAATCAGCGTCTTATTGAGACTGCGGATCCCTCTCTGCTGGTTTTACCGGAATTTCTCGGACTACTGTTACTGCTGATGGCGGTGACGCTGGGTTCACAACTGGCGCTCACCACGCTGGGACACCACTTTGTCTTCCGTCTGCGCAGTGAATTCATCAAGCGTATTCTCGATACGCACGTGGAACGTATTGAACAACTAGGCAGTGCCTCTCTGCTGGCCGGGTTGACCAGCGACGTGCGCAATATCACCATCGCTTTTGTTCGTCTGCCTGAACTGGTGCAGGGGATTATTCTGACCGTCGGTTCGGCGGCGTATCTGGCGATGCTGTCGACCAAAATGCTGTTGGTGACCGCTATCTGGATGGTCATAACCATCTGGGGCGGGTTTATGCTGGTATCGCGGGTTTACCGGCACATGGCGACGCTGCGCGAAACCGAAGATAAGCTGTATAACGATTATCAGACGGTGCTGGAAGGACGCAAAGAGCTGACGCTCAACCGCGAGCGGGCGGAACATATCTTCAACAACCTCTATATTCCGGATGCCAAAGCGTATCGCCACCACATTATTCGCGCCGATACCTTCCACCTCAGCGCCGTAAACTGGTCGAACATTATGATGCTCGGCGCGATTGGCCTGGTGTTCTGGATGGCAAACAGTCTCGGCTGGGCGGATACCAACGTTGCGGCGACCTACTCGTTAACGCTTTTATTCCTGCGCACGCCGCTGCTGTCGGCGGTGGGGGCACTCCCTACGCTGCTTACGGCGCAGGTTGCTTTCAACAAGCTGAACACATTCGCGCTGGCACCGTTTAAAGCAGAATTTCCGCGCCCGCAGGCGTTCCCGGGATGGAAAACCCTCGAACTGCGTAACGTCATGTTCCACTATCAGGACAACGCGTTCTCCGTGGGGCCGGTGAATCTGACGATCAATCGCGGTGAGTTGCTGTTCTTAATCGGCGGTAACGGCAGCGGCAAATCGACGCTGGCGATGCTGCTGACGGGGCTGTACCAGCCGCAGTCCGGGGAGATCCTGCTGGACGGTAAGCCTGTCAGCGCCGAAAAGCCGGAAGATTATCGCAAGCTCTTTTCCGCGGTGTTTACCGACGTCTGGCTGTTTGACCAGCTACTGGGACCAGAAGGCAATCCGGCCGATCCTGCTCTGGTTGAGAAGTGGCTGGGGCACCTGAAAATGGCGCACAAACTGGAACTGAGCGATGGCCGGATCCTGAATCTGAAACTGTCGAAGGGGCAGAAAAAGCGCGTGGCGCTGCTGCTGGCGCTGGCGGAAGATCGCGACATTATCCTGCTCGATGAGTGGGCGGCCGATCAGGATCCGCACTTCCGCCGCGAGTTTTACCAGGTGTTGTTGCCGCTGATGCAGGAGATGGGGAAAACCATTTTTGCCATTAGTCACGACGATCACTATTTTATTCACGCCGATCGTTTGCTGGAAATGCGTAACGGACAACTGATTGAGCTGGTGGGCGATGAGCGTGATGCTGCGTCACGCGATGCCGTCGCGCGCACGGCCTGATTCATCTGACCGTGGTCCCGATGGCGCAAGGCGTTTCGGGACAACGGTTGTTTTTTTATTCATCTGACGCCCCCGTTTATTGTTATTTACATAACCTCGCGCCATGCTTAATGGCATCTCGTATCATGGATTTATGATTAATGTTCGCAAAACACCAAAACAGCGCAAGGCTGCGCGATGAAGAGCGTGCGCGGCTGATCTGGCTGCTTACCACCGATAAAGCCATTGTTTCCACCCTGTTAGGCAAGCTCACCCTGGCTGAGCAATATGATGTCGGAACGTTAGCCGACGATATTGCTGAGGTAGGCGCGCTGGTCGACCATCTTCCTCCACCTGACCTGGCGGATACCCTTGAAGCGCTCCCGTCGGAAGAACGTCACGCCCTCTGGCGGCTGATTCAGAGTGATAAGCGTGGATACGTCCTGCTTGAGGCGTCCGAAAACGTCTGGGATGACCTGATCGATGAAATGACCGATCGGGAACTGCTTGAGGCGCTGCAATATCTCGACATCGACGAACAGATTTACCTGGTTCAGCACCTGCCGCGTAACCTCACAGGCCGGTTGCTGGCGACGCTGCCGCCCGAAGAGCGGGCCCGCGTGCGCCAGGTCATGCATTACGAAAAGAATCGCGTCGGCGCGATCATGGAATTCGAGGTCATCACCGTGCGCCCGGATGTGACGCTGCAAGTAGTGCAGCGTTATCTGCGTCGTCTGGGCAAGATGCCGGAAAATACTGACAAACTGTTTGTCACCCGTCGCGACAAAACGCTGGTTGGTGAGCTAACCCTGACCTGTATTTTGCTCAATGACGTGCAGTGTAAAGTCAGCGAGGTGATGGATGACGATCCGCTGACCTTCGCCCCGGAAGATAAAACGGAAAATGCGGCGCGTACCTTCGAGCGTGACAACCTGGTCAGTGCGGCGGTAGTCGATTCTGCCGGTAAACTGATGGGACGCTTGACGATCGACGAGATCGTCGACGTGGTCTACGAAGAGACGGACACCGATCTGCGTCGAATGGGCGGATTGAGCGCCGAAGAGGATGTTTTTGCGCCCGTTCCCAAAGCGGTGAAAACGCGCTGGGCGTGGCTGGCTATCAACCTGTGTACTGCGTTCATTGCCTCGCGCGTGATTGATGGCTTTGAACACACCATTTCACAACTGGTGGCATTAGCGTCGCTGATGCCCATTGTCGCCGGGATCGGCGGGAATACCGGTAATCAGACCATCACCATGATTGTTCGGGCGCTGGCGTTACAAAACATACAGCCGGGCAACCTGACGTTTCTTATTCTGCGCGAGATGGGGGTGGCACTGGTCAATGGCCTCGTCTGGGGGGGGATTATGGGCGGGATCACCTGGTGGCTGTACGACGACATGGCGCTCGGCGGGGTGATGACCCTGGCAATGATGCTGAACCTGTTAATGGCGGCGCTGATGGGGGTGATTATCCCGATGACGATGGTGAAGCTCGGGCGCGACCCGGCGGTCGGCTCGAGCGTGATGATCACCGCGATTACCGATACCGGCGGATTCTTTATTTTTCTTGGGCTGGCGACGCTGTTTCTGATGTAGTGCGTCGTTTACGCTTCACGACGCGAGGCAGTAATCCCATCGCCACCACCCCGGCAACCACGCCAATCGCCAGGTTGCCGGTGGAGACCGTTGCGCCAACGGTAATGACCATTACCAGCGTTTCCACCACGGGCAGTGTCGTCAGGGTGGCGGGCTGGATACTGTGCCAACTGAACGTTTTCAACGCCACAATCACCATGATCCCGGCCAGAACCGACATCGGGATTTTCGCCATCACGTCGCTCAGCGCAGTGACCAGCAGCAGTAAAACCAACCCGGCGGCGATCGTCGACACGCGGCTACGGCCTTTCCCCATCTCCACATTCACGATGGTCTGTCCGATCATCGCGCAGCCAGCAATGCCGCCGTAAAAGCCCGCCAGAATGTTGGCGAACCCCAGACCCGCGCTTTCACGATTTTTGTTCGACGGCGTGACCGTCAGGTCATCAACCAGTTTCGCCGTCAGCAGCGACTCCATCAGGCCCACAAAGGCGATACTCAGCGCGCAGGGCCAGATAATTGTCAGCGTTTGCAGATTCAGCGGCACTAACAACTGCGTCAGTCCCGGTAGCCCGCCGCTCATTGCGCCTTCATCACCAACGGTCGGCAGCAATTGTCCGGTGGTTGCGGTAAACAGCGTCAATAAAACAATGGCAATCAGCGGCGCAGGAATGCTTTTAATAACGCGCGGCACCCACAACACAATGAGTAGCGTTAAGGCAAACAGCCCCCAGATGAGTGGGCTTTTGCTCCAGAAATGGGGGACCTGGGCGAAAAAAATCAGAATACCGAGGGCGTTCACAAACCCGGTCATGACGGCGGCGGGAATAAAACGCATCAGGCGCGCCATCCCGGTAACGCCAAACAGAATCTGGATAAACCCGGCTAATACGACCGCTGGCAGAATGTACTGTACGCCATGCTGGTGCACCATCGGGCCTATCACCAGCGCAACGGAACCGGCTGCTGCCGTGACCATCGCCGGGCGACCGCCCATGAAAGACATTGCCAGACAAAGCACCACTGAGGTAATCAGGCTGACTTTCGGGTCAACGCCGGCAATCACCGAAAAGGAGATCACTTCCGGGATCAGCGCCAGCGCGGTGATCACCCCAGCCAGCGTTTCGCGTACCAGCAGACGTGGGGCGCGAAGAACGCCACTGACCGTGTGTTCCGCTGACAGAGCAGGAGACGAAGGGGTTACAGACATATTTACTCTCAGGTCGGAAAGGGCCTGATAACAGCAGACCGACAGGCGTCCGTGCGGTGAATAACAACGCGCCGCATAGTACCTTTCTGGAGCGTCTGTTTCCAGAAAATATTGTGAATAACCCTATAAAGATTCAACGTATTTTTAACGTTTTTAAAATCTCAATATAATTTATAAACAATATTTAAATATTATTACTGAAGTGTTAACGTTGGTGCCGCTCGATTTTCACCTGCAAAAAAGCAAAAAAACGATACTAAAAGTAAGGCATTAACCATATGAAAAAAGTGACTGCCATGCTCTTCTCGATGGCCGTAGGGCTGAATGCTGTCTCGATGGCGGCAAAAGCGAAAGCGACGGAAGAGCAGGAGACGGACGTACTGTTGATCGGCGGCGGCATCATGAGCGCCACACTGGGAACTTATCTACAGGAACTGGAACCCGACTGGTCGATGACCATGGTGGAGCGCCTGGACGGTGTCGCGCAAGAGAGTTCAAACGGCTGGAACAATGCCGGTACCGGGCACTCTGCGCTGATGGAGTTGAACTACACACCAAAGAAAGCCGACGGGAGTATCAGTACCGAAAAGGCAGTCGAAATTAACGAAGCTTTCCAGATTTCCCGCCAGTTCTGGGCGCATCAGGTCAAGAGTGGCGTGATGCACGACCCGCGCACCTTCATCACCACCGTTCCGCACATGAGCTTCGTCTGGGGTGAAGAGAACGTCAACTTCCTGCGCGCCCGCTATGCGGCCCTGCAACAAAGCACGCTGTTCCGTGGTATGCGCTACTCCGAAGACCACGCGCAAATCAAAGAGTGGGCACCGCTGGTGATGGAAGGGCGCGATCCGAAACAGAAAGTCGCCGCTACGCGTACCGAAATGGGAACGGACGTGAACTACGGCGAAATTACGCGCCAATTGATTGCTTCGTTGCAGAAAAAGCCTAACTTTGCACTGGAGTTGAGCACCGAAGTCCGTGGATTTAAACGTAACGACGATAATACCTGGACGGTGACCGTCGCCGATCTGAAAAACGGCGAAGCGGAACATAACATCAAAGCCAAATTCGTCTTTATCGGTGCGGGCGGCGCAGCGCTGAAACTGTTGCAGGAAACCGGTATTCCGGAAGCCAAAGAGTACGCAGGCTTCCCGGTTGGCGGGCAATTCCTGGTCGCAGAAAACCCGGACGTGGTGAACCGGCATCTGGCGAAAGTGTACGGTCAGGCTTCCGTCGGCGCGCCGCCGATGTCGGTCCCGCATATCGATACCCGTATTCTGGATGGTAAACGTGTCGTGCTGTTCGGGCCGTTCGCCACCTTCTCCACTAAATTCCTGAAAAACGGTTCGCTGTGGGATCTGCTGAGTTCAACCACGCCTTCCAACTTCATGCCGATGGTCAACGTCGGGATGGATAACTTCGATCTGGTGAAATACCTGATTAGTCAGGTGATGCTGAGCGATGATGACCGCTTCGACGCGCTGAAAGAGTACTATCCGCAGGCGAAGAAAGCGGACTGGCGTTTGTGGCAGGCGGGTCAGCGTGTCCAGATCATCAAACGTGATGAAGACAAAGGGGGCGTGCTGCGTCTGGGGACGGAAGTGGTGAGCGACAAAGAGGGGACCGTTGCCGCACTGCTGGGCGCGTCACCGGGCGCATCCACTGCGGCACCGATCATGCTCCATCTGATGGAAACCGTCTTTAAAGAGAAGGTGAGTACGCCGCAATGGCAGGCGAAGCTGAAAACGATTATTCCGTCTTACGGTACAAAACTGAACGGCAACGTTGAGGCGACGCAGCAGGAACTGCAATACACCAGTGAAGTGCTGGGGCTGCAATATGTCCAGCCGCAGACGACGGACGCGGCACCAAAAGCGCAGCTTAAACCACAGGCTCAGCCTGCGCGTAAAGAAGTGGCAGATATCGTACTGTAACGGTATTGCCGGATGGCGCTGTGCCGCCATCCGGCATCATCAGAGACTTAACGCGTTACCGCGTTCTGCACATTATCTTCCGCTTTCCAGATGCGGAATTTCACATCAACATTTGCCGGGGTATACACCACGATCGGCAACTTGCTGTTGTAACGCAGCATACCGTCATTACCCAGATAGGCGGTCACAAATTTCTGCTCTTTTTTGCCATCCGGACAGGCCATCATGGTCGATACCGGGGAGGTGACTTTATTAAAGACGTAGTAGTCATAACCCCAACCTTCCAGCGTTTTGCTTTCCAGCTCGCCGCCCAGGCGATGCTGATTGCAGTCGACTTCCAGCGTCTGTCCGATCATCAGTTCCACTTTAAGAGTAGATTCATCTTCCTGATGGGGTAGCTGAATAACCTGGCGCTTCATGCCTTTTTCCGCCTGCGGCCAGGGGGCGATTTTTTCCAGCGGTTGCGGATTAGCTTCCGTGGAGGCCGCCCACACAGAGGTGCTGGCGAAAGCAGCGAACAAAACGGCAGGAACCATTGTCTTTATTTTTGAGTTCACAGGTTTTCCTTTTTTATCTTATGAACGATTTCACGGCAGATTAACATATAGACCAGAATCATTGATCTGTCTTTACGTATTTTTAAAGTCTATTTACTGTGGTTATGTAAATTAGTTGGTTATTTATTCTTGTTTTTGCCGTTTGTTTTGGTTAATTATCCCGGCAATCATTTCGATGTATAAAATATTACATAACCATTTGATCTGTGCGGAGAAGCACATTCTGACAAGCTTCATTAACACTCTTTTGATCCAACCACTGGTTTTACCCCGATTGGGGTATGCACCTGGAACACATCCTTTACTATCTTACCGATCATAATAATGACTTAGTAGTAACGCGGTTTTTATTGTCGTTCACCCAGCCGGGGGAGCGTCGTTTATGGAAGGGCGATGCCATGGTTGATCTATCCCGTCGAGGCATACTGACTGGCAGTTGGCGTAGTGCCAATCGTGGGATTCGTCCGCCGTGGATCATGGAAGCATCCCAGTTTCTGTCCCAGTGCACCCGTTGCGACGCCTGTATTCAGGCTTGTGAACACGATGTTTTGCAGCGTGGCCCGGGTGGCTATCCGAGCGTTAATTTCCAACAAAGCGAATGCGCCTTCTGCTACGCCTGTGCGCAGGCTTGCCCTGAATCTCTCTTTTCTCCGCGCCACACCAGGGCATGGGATCTGATTTTCACCATTGGGCAAGCGTGTCTGGCGTATCAGTCCGTAGAGTGCCGCCGCTGTCAGGATAGCTGTGAACCGCAGGCGATCCTGTTTCGCCCAACGTTGTCCGGCATTTATCAGCCACAACTCGATAACCAGAACTGTAACGGATGCGGCGCGTGTGTCGCCAGTTGCCCGGTGTCAGCCATTACCGCGGAGTATAACCATGCACATTAACTGGCAGGTCTGCAGCCTGATTGTTCAGGCCAAAGGCGAACAGGTACAGGATATTAGCACGCAGCTAAATGCTTTGCCGGGCTGCGAAGTGGCCGTAAGCGACGAGCAAAGCGGCCAGATGATTGCGGTGGTTGAAGCAGAACACAGCGAAACGCTGATGCAAACAATTGAGTCGGTACGCAACGTTGCGGGCGTGCTGGCGGTGTCGCTGGTTTATCACCAGCAGGAAGAACAAGGTGAGGAAACACCATGAAACTCAGTCGTCGTAGCTTTATGAAAGCTAACGCCGTTGCGGCCGCTGCGGCGGCTGCCGGGCTAAGCGTACCGGGCGTTGCCCGCGCAGTTGTCGGTCAACAGGAAGCCATTAAGTGGGATAAAGCCCCGTGCCGTTTTTGTGGTACAGGCTGTGGCGTGCTGGTCGGCACTCAGCAGGGGCGTATTGTCGCCTGTCAGGGTGATCCGGAAGCCCCGGTTAACCGTGGTCTGAACTGCATCAAGGGCTATTTCCTGCCCAAAATTATGTACGGAGAGGACCGTTTAACGCAGCCATTGCTGCGTATGAAAGATGGTAAGTACAGCAAAGACGGTGAATTTACGCCGATCAGCTGGGCTCAGGCTTTCGATGTGATGGAAGAGAAGTTTAAAACCGCGCTGAAAGAGAAAGGCCCGGAGTCTGTCGGCATGTTTGGTTCCGGCCAGTGGACCATTTGGGAAGGTTACGCCGCCTCCAAACTGTTTAAAGCGGGCTTGCGCTCGAACAACCTCGATCCCAACGCGCGTCACTGCATGGCGTCAGCGGTGGTAGGTTTTATGCGTACCTTTGGCATGGACGAACCGATGGGCTGCTACGATGATATCGAGCATGCTGATGCGTTTGTCCTGTGGGGCTCGAACATGGCGGAAATGCACCCGATCCTCTGGTCGCGCATTACCAACCGTCGTCTCTCCGATCCGAATGTTAACGTCTCCGTGCTGTCTACCTTCCAGCACCGTAGCTTCGAGCTGGCGGACAACGGGATGGTGTTTACGCCACAGTCTGACCTGGTGATCCTCAACTACATCGCTAACTACATCATTCAAAACAACGCGATTAACCAGGACTTCTTCAGCAAGCACGTCAACGTCCGCAAAGGGGCAACGGATATCGGTTACGGCCTGCGTCCGACGCATCCGCTGGAAAAAGCCGCGAAAAACCCAGGCTCTGATGCTTCTGAGCCGATGAGCTTTGAAGACTACAAAGCGTTTGTGGCTGTATACACGCTGGATAAAACCGCTGAAATGACCGGCGTGCCGAAAGATCAGCTGGAGCAACTGGCGAAGCTGTATGCCGACCCGAACAAGAAAGTCATCTCTTACTGGACGATGGGCTTCAACCAGCATACGCGCGGCGTGTGGGCCAACAACCTGATCTACAACATTCACCTGCTGACTGGCAAAATCGCGCAGCCGGGCTGTGGACCGTTCTCACTGACCGGTCAGCCTTCTGCCTGTGGTACCGCGCGTGAAGTGGGAACCTTTGCCCACCGTCTGCCGGCGGACATGGTGGTCACTAACGAAAAACACCGTGAGATCTGTGAAAAGCACTGGAATATCCCGGCTGGAACCATTCCGGCGAAAATCGGTCTCCACGCAGTTGCCCAGGACCGGGCATTGAAAGACGGCAAGCTGAACGTCTACTGGACGATGTGTACCAACAATATGCAGGCCGGTCCGAACATCAACGAAGATCGTCTGCCGGGCTGGCGCGATCCACGCAACTTTATCATTGTCTCCGATCCGTACCCGACCGTCAGCGCGCTGGCCGCGGACCTGATCCTGCCAACCGCAATGTGGGTGGAGAAAGAAGGGGCTTACGGTAACGCCGAGCGTCGTACCCAGTTCTGGCGTCAACAGATTAAAGCGCCGGGCGAATCGAAATCCGATCTGTGGCAACTGGTTCAGTTCTCGCGTCGTTTTAAAACGGAAGAGGTCTGGCCGGAAGAGCTGCTGGCACAGCAACCGGAACTGCGCGGCAAAACCCTGTACGACGTGCTGTTTGCCACCCCTGCGGTGAGCAAGTTCCCGTTGACGGAGTTGAAAGAGGATCAGCTTAACGACGAATCTCGTGAGCTGGGCTTCTATCTGCAAAAAGGGCTGTTTGAAGAGTACGCCTGGTTTGGTCGTGGACACGGTCACGATCTCGCCCCGTTCGATGACTATCACAAGGCGCGCGGCCTTCGCTGGCCGGTGGTTGACGGGAAAGAGACGCAGTGGCGCTACAGCGAAGGCAACGATCCGTACGTCAAAGCAGGTGAAGGCTACAAGTTCTACGGTAAGCCAGACGGTAAAGCGGTGATCTTCGCGCTGCCGTTTGAACCGGCCGCAGAAGCGCCGGATGCCGAGTACGACCTGTGGCTTTCCACGGGGCGTGTACTGGAGCACTGGCATACCGGCAGTATGACGCGCCGCGTGCCGGAACTGCACCGTGCGTTCCCGGAAGGGGTTCTGTTTATCCATCCGCTGGATGCGAAAAAACGGGATATGCGCCGTGGCGACAAGGTCAAAGTGATCTCACGTCGTGGCGAGGTGATTTCCATTGTTGAAACCCGTGGACGTAACCGTCCGCCGCAGGGGCTGGTCTACATGGCGTTCTTCGACGCCGCACAGCTGGTGAATAACCTGACGCTGGATGCGACGGATCCGCTCTCTAAAGAGACGGATTTCAAGAAGTGCGCCGTGAAACTGGCGAAGGTGTAACACGCCATGTCCAGGTCAGCGAAACCCCAAAATGGCCGCCGCCGCTTTCTGCGCGATGTTGTTCGCACAGCGGGCGGACTGGCTGCCGTTGGCGTGGCGCTGGGGTTACAGCAGCAAACCGCACGGGCTACAGGCGTGCGGTTGCGCCCGCCTGGGGCCGTGAACGAGAACGCCTTTGCCAGCGCCTGCGTGCGCTGCGGGCAGTGCGTTCAGGCATGTCCGTATGACACCTTAAAACTGGCGACGCTCGCATCAGGGTTGTCGGCGGGGACGCCGTATTTTGTTGCCCGCGAGATCCCGTGCGAGATGTGTGAAGACATTCCGTGCGCCAAAGTCTGCCCCAGCGGGGCACTGGACCGGGAGATTGCCTCCATTGACGATTCGCGGATGGGGCTGGCGGTGCTGCTGGATCAGGAAAATTGCCTGAACTTCCAGGGATTACGCTGTGACGTCTGCTATCGCGAATGCCCAAAAATCGATGAGGCTATCACGCTGGAACTGGATCGCAACATGCGAACCGGCAAACATGCGCGATTTATCCCGACCGTTCACAGCGACGCCTGCACGGGTTGCGGGAAATGTGAAAAAGTCTGCGTGCTGGAACAGCCGGCAATAAAAGTGTTGCCGCTGTCGCTGGCGAAAGGGGAGTTGGGTCACCATTACCGCTTCGGCTGGCTGGAGGGGAACGATGGCAAATCGTAAACGTGATGCCGGGCGTGAAGCGCAGGCGAAAAAAGGCGTCTGGCGGAGTCATCGCTGGCTGATTTTCCGCCGGCTCTGTCAGTTTATGGTGCTGGGGATGTTTCTGAGCGGCCCGTGGTTTGGCGTGTGGATCCTGCACGGGAATTACTCCAGCAGCCTGCTGTTGGAGTCGATCCCGTTGACCGATCCGCTCATCACCCTGCAAAGCCTGGCGAGCGGTCATCTGCCTGTGGCGGTGGCGCTAACAGGCGCGGTGATTATTACCGTGCTTTACGCCCTGGCAGGAAAGCGATTGTTTTGCGGTTGGGTTTGCCCGCTGAACCCGATTACCGATTTTGCGGCCTGGCTACGCAGAAGGTTTGACCTGAATCAGTCCGCAACCATTCCACGTCATATACGGTACGTACTTCTGGTTGTCGTGCTGGTGGGTTCAGCACTGACCGGGACGCTACTGTGGGAATGGATTAACCCTGTTTCACTGCTGGGGCGTAGCCTGGTGATGGGATTCGGTAGCGGCGCACTGCTGATTATCGCTCTGTTTTTATTTGATTTGCTGGTCGTTGAACACGGCTGGTGCGGGCATCTTTGTCCTTTAGGCGCACTGTATGGCGTACTGGGTAGCCAGGGCGTATTAACCGTTGCGGCGAAAGACCGACAGAAATGTAACCGCTGTATGGACTGTTTTCATGTTTGCCCGGAACCGCATGTATTACGTGCCCCGGTGCTGGATGAGCAAAGCCCGGTGCAGGTCACCAGCCGCGATTGCATGGCCTGCGGTCGCTGCGTGGATGTCTGTTCTGAGGACGTATTTACAATAACTACACGATGGAGTTCGGGAGCGAAATCATGAAAAGCCATGACCTGAAGAAAGCGCTGTGTCAATGGACAGCCCTGCTGGCCCTGGTGGTGAGCGGTGCGGTTTGGGCGGCAAACGGAGTGGATCTTAGCCAGTCTCCGGAAGTGTCGGGGACACAGGAAGGGGCGATTCGCATGCACAAAGAACAAGAGCGTATGCCGCTGAATTACGTGAATCAGCCGCCGATGATTCCCCATAGCGTCGATGGTTACCAGGTGACCACTAACACCAACCGCTGCCTGCAATGCCACGGCGTTGAAAGCTATCGTACCACCGGCGCGCCGCGTATTAGTCCGACGCACTTTATGGACAGCGACGGCAAAGTGCTGGCCGAAGTGGCGCCGCGTCGTTACTTCTGTCTGCAGTGTCACGTGCCGCAGACTGACGCCCCGCCGATTGTGGGTAACACCTTTACCCCATCGAAAGGTTACGGGAAATAAGAGGTTATTATGGAAAATGCTAACCGTAAACCAGGCCGGATTAAGCGCCTCTGGCAGTGGTGGCGTCGCCCCAGTCGCCTGGCGCTGGGTACGCTGCTGTTAATCGGGTTCGTCGGCGGGATTATTTTCTGGGGTGGATTTAACACCGGGATGGAAAAGGCCAACACCGAAGAGTTCTGCATTAGCTGCCACGAAATGCGCAATACCGTGTATCAGGAATACATGGAAACCGTACACTACAACAACCGTAGCGGTGTGCGTGCGACCTGTCCTGACTGCCACGTACCACACGAGTTTGTGCCGAAAATGATCCGTAAGATCAAGGCCAGTAAAGAACTGTACGCAAAAGCATTGGGACTGATTGATACCCCGCAGAAGTTCGAAGCGCATCGTCTGACGATGGCACAGAATGAATGGCGAAGAATGAAAGATAACAATTCTCAGGAGTGTCGTAACTGTCACAACTTTGACTTCATGGACTTAACGGCCCAGAAGAGTGTCGCCGCAAAAATGCACGATCAGGCGGTGAAAGATGGGCAAACCTGTATTGACTGCCATAAGGGGATTGCGCATAAGCTCCCCGATATGCGCGACGTCAAACCGGGCTTCTGACGGGATGGTAATGAGTGGGTAGTATGCTTGAAGCCAGAAAGCTCCTCTGCGAGCGGGATGACCGGGTCCTGTTTAGCGATTTGTCGTTCCAGGTGAGCGCAGGGGAGTGGATACAGGTCACCGGCGGCAACGGCGCAGGGAAAACCACCCTGCTGCGGTTGCTGACAGGGCTCTCTCGTCCTGACGTCGGGGAGGTGTACTGGCAAGCGCAACCGCTACATCGTGTGCGGGACAGCTACCATCAAAATTTGTTGTGGATTGGCCATCAGCCGGGGATCAAAACCCGGCTGACGGCGTTGGAGAACCTGCGTTTTTTCCATCAGGACGGCGATATCGCGAAATGTCTCGCGGCGCTGGCGCAGGCCGGCCTTGCCGGTTACGAAGATATCCCTGTTAACCAGCTTTCTGCCGGACAGCAGCGCCGGGTGGCGTTAGCGCGTCTCTGGCTGACCCGCGCCACGCTCTGGATCCTCGACGAACCCTTTACCGCCATTGATGTGAACGGCGTTGAACGCCTGACGCAGCGGATGGCGCAGCATACCGATGAAGGTGGGATCGTTATCCTCACCACCCACCAGCCAATGAACGTTGCTACAGACCGCATTCGCCGGATTGCGCTGACTCACGAGAGGGCAGGGCAATGATGTGGCGTATCTTCCGTCTCGAACTGCGCGTTGCCTTTCGCCATAGCGCGGAAATTGCCAACCCGCTGTGGTTCTTCCTGATTGTTATTACGCTGTTCCCGCTGAGCATTGGGCCGGAACCACAGCTGCTGGCGCGAATTGCGCCGGGGATAATTTGGGTTGCTGCGCTGCTGGCCTCGCTGCTGGCGCTGGAGCGACTGTTTCGCGATGACCTGCAGGACGGCAGCCTTGAGCAACTGATGCTGCTGCCAATCCCATTACCGATGGTGGTGCTGGCAAAAGTGATGGCCCACTGGATGGTCACCGGTCTGCCGCTATTGATCCTCTCTCCGCTGGTGGCATTGCTGCTGGGGATGGACCTCTACGGCTGGAAAATTATGGCGCTGACTCTACTGCTGGGGACGCCGACGCTGAGCTTTCTCGGCGCACCGGGGGTGGGGTTAACGGTCGGGTTAAAGCGCGGCGGTGTATTGCTGAGCGTACTGGTACTGCCGTTGACCATTCCCTTGTTGATTTTTGCGACTGCCGCGATGGATGCGGCATCCATGCATCTTCCAGTGGATGGATACATGGCGATTTTGGGCGCGTTACTGGCAGGTAGCGCGACGTTAAGTCCTTTTGCAACGGCGGCGGCGTTACGCATTAGTTTGCAGTAATGAGTTGCCTGATGGCGCTGCGCTTTTCAGGCCGACAAGAGCCGGGTTTTTAGGTCGGATAAGGCATCAGCCGCTATCCGGCATGACGGTAACTTTATTCGTTTGAGTCTGGTGACTGAACTATGTGGAAAACACTTCATCAACTGGCTATGCCCCCACGGCTGTATCAGCTTTGTGGCTATTTTGTGCCGTGGCTGGCCGTCGCCTGCGTCCTGGTTCTGGCGACGGGCTGGATCTGGGGGTTCGGTTTTGCGCCGGCGGATTACCAGCAGGGGCAGAGCTACCGCATTATTTATCTGCACGTTCCGGCGGCGATCTGGTCAATGGGGATTTATGCCTCGATGGCGGTAGCCGCGTTTATCGGTCTGGTCTGGCAGATGAAGATGGCGAACCTGGCGCTGGCTGCAATGGCGCCGATTGGCGCGGTGTTTACGTTTATTGCGCTGGTCACCGGCTCGGTCTGGGGTAAACCGATGTGGGGTACCTGGTGGGTGTGGGATGCGCGGCTGACGTCAGAACTGGTGCTGCTGTTTCTCTACGTCGGCGCAATTGCTCTGTGGCACGCCTTTGATGACCGTAAGATGGCGGGGCGCGCGGCGGGGATCCTGGTGCTGATTGGCGTGGTGAACCTGCCGATCATTCACTATTCGGTGGAGTGGTGGAACACGCTGCATCAGGGCTCGACCCGTATGCAACAAAGCATCGATCCGGCCATGCGCACGCCGCTGCGGCTGGCGATTATCGGCTATCTGCTGCTGTTTATCACGCTGTCGCTGATGCGGATGCGTAACCTGATTCTGATAATGGAAAAACGTCGCCCGTGGGTGAGTGAACTGATCTTAAAAAGAGGCCGCCAATGACCACTGCATTTGCATCCTGGAGTGATTTTTTTGCGATGGGCGGCTACGCCTTTTACGTCTGGCTGGCCGTGGCGCTGAGCGTCATCCCGCTGGCAGTGCTGGTCATTCATACCGTGACGCAGCATCGCGCAATTTTGCGTGATGTCTCCCGTCAGCGGGCGCGTGAAGCCCGCCTGCGTGCAGCGCAGACACAACGGGAGGCGGCGTGAATATTCGACGTAAGAACCGTTTATGGATTGCCTGCGGCGTGCTTGTCGGGTTAGCGCTGACGATTACGCTGGTGCTGTATGCGCTGCGCGCCAACATCGACCTGTTCTACACGCCAGGCGAGATTCTCTACGGCAAGCGCGAAACACAGCAAATGCCGGAAGTGGGCCAGCGGCTGCGAGTAGGTGGTATGGTTATGCCCGGCAGCGTCAAGCGCGACCCCAACTCGCTGAAGGTGAATTTCAGCATCTATGATGCCGAAGGCGTGGTGGATGTGACCTACGAAGGCATTCTGCCGGACCTGTTCCGTGAAGGACAAGGCGTGGTGGTGCAGGGGGAACTTGGCGAGAAAAACCATATTCAGGCGAAAGAAGTCCTCGCCAAGCACGATGAAAACTACACGCCGCCGGAAGTTGAAAAAGCGATGCAGGATAACCACCGCCGTCCGGAGAGCGTCTATAAGGATAAAACATCATGATGCCTGAAATTGGCAATGCGCTGTTATGTCTGGCACTGGGCGTTGCGTTGTTACTCTCAGTCTATCCGCTGTGGGGCGTGGCGCGAGGCGACGCGCGGATGATGGCGTCGGCAAGACCGTTTTCCTGGCTGTTGTTTATCCTCGTGATGGGCGCCTTTCTGGTGCTGGTCAACGCCTTTGTAGTGAATGATTTCACCGTCGTTTACGTCGCCAGTAACTCCAACACGCAGCTGCCGGTCTGGTACCGCGTTGCCGCCACCTGGGGGGCGCATGAAGGCTCGCTGCTGCTGTGGGTGTTGCTGATGAGCGGCTGGACCTTTGCCGTCGCGCTGTTTTCCCAGAGGATGCCGTTGGATATCGTCGCCCGCGTACTTGCGGTGATGGGGATGGTTAGCGTCGGTTTTCTGCTGTTCATCCTGTTTACCTCCAACCCGTTCACCCGCACGCTGCCGAATTTCCCGATAGAAGGGCGCGATCTCAACCCGTTGTTGCAAGATCCTGGGCTTATCTTCCATCCGCCGCTGCTATATATGGGCTACGTCGGTTTCTCGGTCGCCTTCGCGTTCGCTATCGCGGCGTTGATGAGCGGTCGCCTGGACAGCACTTTCGCCCGTTTTTCCCGTCCATGGACGCTGGCCGCGTGGGTTTTCCTGACGCTGGGGATTGTGCTGGGTTCAGCATGGGCGTATTACGAACTGGGCTGGGGAGGCTGGTGGTTCTGGGATCCGGTGGAAAATGCCTCGTTTATGCCATGGTTAGTGGGAACCGCACTGATGCACTCGCTGGCGGTCACTGAACAGCGCGGCAGTTTCAAGGCGTGGACGCTACTGCTCTCCATCTGCGCGTTTTCGCTCTGTCTGTTGGGGACGTTCCTCGTGCGTTCGGGCGTGCTGGTGTCGGTGCATGCGTTTGCTTCCGACCCGTCTCGCGGGATGTTCATTCTGGCCTTCATGGTGCTGGTCATCGGCGGCTCGCTGCTGCTGTTTGCCACGCGAGGACATAAGGTTCGCTCCCGGGTCAATAACGCCCTCTGGTCGCGTGAATCGCTGCTGCTCGGTAATAACGTGCTGCTGATTGCCGCCATGCTGGTCGTGCTGCTCGGCACGCTGCTGCCGCTGGTGCATAAGCAACTCGGTCTGGGCAGTATCTCTATTGGCGAACCGTTTTTTAATACCATGTTTACCTGGCTGATGGCGCCGTTTGCCCTGCTGTTGGGTATTGGCCCGCTGGTCCGCTGGGGACGCGATCGACCGCGTAAACTGCAACGACTGCTGGTTATCGCGCTGGTCAGCACCCTCGTACTCTCTCTGCTGCTGCCGTGGCTGTTTGAGAACAAGATTGTCGCCATGACCGTAGTCGGGCTGGCAATGGCCTGCTGGGTGTTTGTGCTGGCGATGGCGGAGCTTGCGCTGCGAATTTCACGTGGCGCGAAAATGACGCTGAGCTACTGGGGAATGGTGGCCGGGCACGTCGGCCTGGCGGTGACAATTGTCGGCATCGCCTTCAGCCAGAACTACAGCGTCGAGCGCGATGTTCGCATGAAAGCCGGTGACAGCGTCGATATTCATGAATATCGCTTCACCTTCCGTGAAGTGAAGGATATCACCGGACCAAACTATCGCGGTGGTGTGGCGATTATCAGCGTGACCCGTGATGGCAAGGCAGAAGCAACGTTGCATGCTGAAAAACGGTTCTACAACAGCACCAGTTCGATGATGACGGAAGCGGCGATTGATGGTGGCATCACCCGCGATCTGTACGCCGCGCTCGGTGAAGAGTTGGATAACGGCGCGTGGGCTGTTCGTCTGTACTACAAACCGTTTATTCGCTGGATCTGGGCGGGTGGGATACTGATGGCGCTGGGAGGGCTGTTATGCCTGTTTGACCCGCGTTATCGCAAACGCGTACAACCGCAAAAATCGGCGTCGGAGGCGGTATGAAGCGCAACGTACTTTTGATTCCCTTTGTGATTTTTCTCGTGATTGCCGCAGCGCTGCTGTGGCAACTGGCGCGTAACGCAGAAGGCGACACGCCGACGAATCTGGAGTCGGCGCTGATTGGGAAACCGGTACCGACTTTCCGGCTTGAGTCGCTGGAGAACCCCGGTAAACATTATGAGGCAGACGTGCTGACTCAGGGTAAACCGGTCTTACTCAACGTCTGGGCAACGTGGTGTCCGACCTGCCGCGCTGAGCATCAGTACCTGAACCAGCTGTCGGCACAGGGGATTCGCGTAGTGGGGCTGAATTATAAAGACGATCGCCAGAAGGCCATCGTCTGGCTGAAAGAGTTGGGTAATCCTTACGCGCTGAGCCTGTTTGACGGCGACGGTATGCTGGGCCTGGATCTTGGAGTCTATGGCGCGCCGGAAACCTTCCTGATCGACGGTAAAGGCATTATTCGCTATCGGCATGCCGGGGATTTGAACGCCCGCGTCTGGGAGAGTGAAATCAAGCCGCTGTGGGAGAAATACAGTAAGGAGGCCGGGCAATGAGAATTTTGCTGAGTGTGCTGATGCTGCTGTTTTCTGCTAACGCGCTGGCCACCATTGATGTGATGCAGTTTAAGGATGAGACCCAGGAGCAACAATTCCGCCAGTTGACTGAACAACTGCGCTGTCCAAAATGCCAGAACAACAGCATCGCGGATTCCAATTCGATGATTGCGACCGACCTGCGGCAGAAAGTCTATGAGCTGATGCAGGAAGGGAAAAGTCAGAAAGAGATCGTCGACTATATGGTGGCGCGCTACGGTAACTTCGTCACCTATGATCCGCCGCTGACACCACTGACTGTCCTGCTGTGGGTGCTTCCCGTGGCGGCAATTGGCGCAGGTGGCTGGATTATCGTTGCCCGTTCGCGTCGGCGGGTACGCCTGAAACAGGAGGTGTTCCCGGATGAGATATCGTTACCGGAGGGTAAACGAGCCGGGCTGGCGGTTTATCTGCCAGGGATAGTGATTGCCGTCATCGTGGGGGCCGTCAGTTATTACCAGACCGGGAGCTATAAGCAGGTGGAAATCTGGCAACTGGCGACGGCACAAAGTCCGGCACTGCTGGAACGCGCGCTGGATCCAAAAGCGCAGCCGCTGGATGAGGAAGAGATGACGCGTCTGGCGCTGGGGCTACGTACTCGTCTGCAAAGTGATGCGACGAACGTAGAAGGCTGGATCATGCTGGGGCGGATCGGAATGGTGCTTGGCAATGCCAGTACCGCTACCGAAGCGTATGCCAACGCCTATCGACTCGATCCGAAGAACAGCGATGCTGCGCTGGGCTATGCCGAGGCGCTGACCCGTTCTTCCGATCCTGATGATAACCGTCGTGGAGGGGAGCTGCTGCGAGAACTGGTGCGTAGCGATCACGCCAATGTGCGGGTTCTGAGCATGTATGCCTTCAACGCCTTTGAGCAGGAGCGTTTTGGCGAGGCGGTTGCCGCCTGGGAGATGATGTTGAAGATGCTGCCAGCGAACGATACGCGTCGTGCGGTGATTGAGCGCAGTATCGCGCAGGCGATGCAGCACTTATCGCCAAAGAGCGAGTAACCACCCGGCCAGATGGCGAGGCACAGGCCCGATAAGCGTAGCGCCATCGGGCATTTGCTGGGCTATTGCATACCGCGGGTTTGTAAAAACAGGATGGTCGCGGCAACGCGTGAGCGTACGTTGAGCTTGCGCAGCAGGTTGCGAATATGCACTTTTACGGTTTGTTCGGAAATATTGAGGACCGAGGCAATCTGCTTGTTAGACAGCCCCTGTGCCAGCTCGTGCAACACATCCAGCTCTCGCTCGGTCAGCATGCTGAACGGATCGTCCTCTTCACCAAACATTTCGCGCTCGCGCAGATAATCGCTGACGCGTTCGCTGAAAACTTTGCCGCCATTGGCGCCTGTGCGAATGGCATCCAGCAGAACTTCCGGATCGCTGTCTTTCAGCAGGTAGCCATCTGCGCCGGCGTCAATCAGGGCGTAGATGTCGTTGGCCGAATCCGAAACGGTGAGAATGATGATCTGCGCCGTGATCCCATCGCGGCGCAGGGCGTTCAACGTATCCAGACCGCTCAGCCCTTTCATATTCAGATCAAGCAGGATTAAATCCAGATCGAGACGGTTTGCCAGATCAATCGCCGTTGCACCATCGCCCGCTTCGGCAACCACCTCAAATGTCGGATCCAGTTCCAGTAATTGACGGATACCACGACGCATAAGAGGGTGGTCATCTACCACCAGCACCTGAAAAGGCGTTGCTTCAGGCATAGTTATCTCCCGAGATTTTATTAGAATCATTATTGTTATTCGATCGCGAATCGTCCAGATTCACCGCATCGATAAGAGGGAGAAATATTACCCCAGATTACGCATGGGTAAGAAGTAAAACCTGTCGGGAAAAGGGGGAGAGCCTCTCATCGTGATGAGAGGCTTTTTTATTCAGGGCAGCAGCGCGACGTGAGTCACTTCTGCTTTAGGTATGGCGCTGAAATACCAGTATTCATCGTTAATTTTCGCGGCGGTAAAGCGCGTAAGCGAGCGCGACGTATCGGACGATTCGGTCTTCACCTGCACGGTACCGGTTAATGGATGCTTGCTCACCAGCATTAAATCACCGCGGTGATTGAACCAGGCCACGGTATTGTCATCGATGGTTTGCTGCTTACCGTTGACGAGTACGGAGTAGTCGAAGTTAACTTTTTCCTTCACCACATTCCCTGCGGCAAAATAACGGCCATAGACCTGCGGATCGTGAAAGAAACCGAAATGCCCTCCGCTGTTTTGCATTTTCAGGAAGTGGAAGTCAGGCACCGTAAAGTCCTTGTGACCCTGGCTGAGTTGGCGCTTAACGATATTCACACGAACAACATCCTGCTCATAAACGCGCGTATAAGCGGCATACATTAACGCGTATGACCAGATGAATACCGCAGCCATCAGGCCCGTAACGACATAGACTCCTTTCATGACACGTGGTCCGGCTACCGTGACGACTTCCCGCGCAAGGAACGAGAGGGCAAGCAGGAAAAATAAAAATGTCGACAGCATGACGCGGTCAGGATACGACGGGGAGGCCACCATAATTAAAGAGGTTCCCAGCCCCACCAACAGCATTAAGCCGACCATGTTGAGATTCGCACTTTTAATGCGATGGCCTTGTCGTTTGGCCACGAACAGAAGCATTGCCAGTAAGACCAGTACGACATAAGAAATCCAGACCAGCGCCAGGTGGTTAAAGAAGCGCTCGCTCAGATGAATTGTGATTCTTTCAACGATCGATTTATCATACCAGACGGTATGAGCGCCCTGAGCGCGAATAAAATTGCCTGGTGAGAAAATCAAAATACTGGCGCCCACCAGTGCGGACAAAAAATACGCGACCTTATTCGCAAAGACGCGTTTCGCTTGCCAGTAATCGTACACGATAGCCAGAAGGGCAAGACCCACGACAAATGGCGCGACGCTTTCATTGGAACAGCCCGCTAACAGTCCGAGCAACAGCATACCCATGTGTGTACGCTCTTCACGCTGAAGCTGTATGCGGTACAGGTTCCAGAGCCATGCGGCGACGAACAGATTCGTCCACAGGTAGTTCGCGCTGCCGACTATCCAGAAAACCGTTTGTCCGATATTCGGGTTAGCGACCCAAAAGGTCAGAAAAATAAGGGTAAAGATCAGCGCGTCATGTTTTTTCCATTTCAGCGTGCCCGTCGGCGTTTTCACAATGAAATAGCAGAACGCGACGACGACAAGGCCGGTCATGGTTGAGATAAATCCACGAGATCCGGTGGCGAGTAAAAGCGAGCTGACAAAATCAGCCACTATGCGCCCGCTCCAGGTCAGGTAGTGATGCAGATGCGCATCAAATGAGATGCCAAGCAGGGCATAACGGTAATCATCGGAGTGAATAGGGGTGAACCACTCCAGGATAAATACTGCAAAAAAGGCAATTAAAAGAATGCTTTTATTAACATGCTTTAACATCAGTTATCCTTGTCTGAATCGTGGTCCACAGTTTTACGTTTTTTCAGAATGTATCGAGGCCGCTGCTTGGTTTCGACATAGATTCGTCCGATATACTCACCCAGCACGCCAATGCCAATAAGCTGTACGCCTCCCAGAAACAGGATTGACACAATCAAGGAAGAATAGCCACGCACGGGATTTCCCCACAGAAGCGTATCTATCACCATTCCCGCACCGTAGGTGAAAGAAAGCAGGGCAACCGCCAGACCAATGTAGGTCCAGATACGCAGAGGGAAGGTAGAAAAAGAGGTGATCCCTTCCAGTGCAAGGTTCCACAGTTTCCAGCCGTTGAATTTACTTTTCCCGGCACAGCGAGTGGCGCGCGCGTAGAGGACGATGTCAGTTTTGCCGCCAACCCAGGATAAAATCCCTTTCATGAACAGATTTCGTTCTGGCATTTGTTTAATGTTGTCCACCACTTCACGACTCATTAGCCGAAAATCGCCGACGTTTTCTTCGATATGCGGCGTGCTGATTTTATTGTGTAGCTTATAAAACCACTCGGCGGATTTTCGCTTCAGGCGGCTATCGACGGAGCGATCGGAACGTTTAGCCAGCACGATGTCCGCCCCATCCTGCCATTTATGAATCAAGTGCGGCAGGACTTCGACAGGATCCTGGAGATCGACATCCATCGGAATGACGGCATCGCCACTGGCATTGTCGAGCCCGGCGAGCAGCGCCGGTTCTTTACCAAAATTTCGCGTAAACGAGAGCGGAACAACGAGTGGGTCGGCGACGGCGAGGGCGTTGATGATGGATTCCGTTGCGTCGGTGCTACCATCGTTGATGAACACAATTTCGACATCATGTTCTTTCAGTGCGTCGTATTCACGCACCGTCTTGTAAAAGAGGCCAATGGTTTCTTCTTCGTTGAAGACAGGAACGACCAGTGAAATTTTCATCGTGCGTCCTTGAATACAATGAATCTGGAATAAATAAAGCCACAAATGAGACTAATGGCGGAGAACGCGACCAGCGTCACCAGCGGTGGGAAACCGCACTGTTCGGCCCCCCAACCCGTCAGGATACTGAGCAGGCCCATAAAGCCGACATACAGCAGATAGCGACGCGTTGTGGTCGATTGCTTAAAGGTAAACCGGGCGTTGGCGTAAAAAGAAAAACTGACCGCCACACTGAAGCCCAGGAAATTCGCCAGCGCCTGATGGGTATGAAAGGCGTAGATGCAGATAGCAAAAACTATCCAGTGAATCAATGTGTTGATCACGCCTACGGAGGTGTACTTGATGAAGTGATGCCACATAAGCAATAAGATCGGCTGTGCAAAACCGGAAGTGTAACATTATTTCCGTCCATAACTCGAATCGAATTCCATTTCGGTGGACGGCAATAATAAAAAAACCAGCCGTAAAAGGCTGGTTTTTCTGGGGAATTTTGGTCGGCACGAGAGGATTTGAACCTCCGACCCCCGACACCCCATGACACCGCTTCGAAATCACCTCAGGTCACGTCATGACAGGCTTTATGGCTTGATCGTATGTATAAACAAACAGTGCATTATTTACAAAAAACGCTCTATATACATCAATGGGTTAGGGGGATGTTTCACCCCACATTAAGTGGTCGCTTTTTGTGCCATTAACACATTAATAGGTCCAACCTATAGCATTTTTTGTTAGCGCTCTTGAAAGACTTTTTTGTGGGTAAGTTTGATTTATCCACAGGTTTGTTCACTGATTGTTATGTTGTTTACAACTATGGTTGTTGATTGTTTTTAAAATTCATAGATGTCAATAGTTGACAAAATTAGTTTCCTTAGATGCTTAATGGAATTTGCAACCAACCTCATGTAACCTTCACAAACTTACTAAGATTGCTAAATGATAAAGCAACGGTAACAACGCTTTCTGAATCGCCACGGGTTTAACAGACACCTCAGAGTCATTTAAGATGGCTTAAAGAGAGGTGCCCATGAGCGGTAAGCGTT
>NZ_JAOWCD010000088.1:0-13433 GCF_030337175.1 Citrobacter sp. Ca225
TGGGTCATCATGACGCCTGCTTCGGCCAGCCAGCGATTGATGGTCTTGAACAATTGACGGGCCAGTTGATGCTGCTCGAGCAGGTGGCGGAAATTCATGATGGTGGTGCGATCCGGCAGGGCGCTATCCAGGGATAATCGGGCAAACAGGCGCATGGAGGCGATTTCGTACAGGGCATCTTCCATGGCACCGTCGCTCAGGTTGTACCAATGCTGCATGCAGTGAATACGCAGCATGGTCTCCAGCGGATAGGGCCGTCGGCCATTGCCCGCCTTGGGATAAAACGGCTCGATGACAGCGGTCATATTCTGCCATGGCAGAATCTGCTCCATGCGGGAGAGGAAAATCTCTTTTCGGGTCTGACGGCGCTTAGTGCTGAATTCACTATCGGCGAAGGTGAGTTGATGGCTCATGATGTCCCTCTGGGATGCGCTCCGGATGAATATGATGATCTCATATCAGGAACTTGTTCGCACCTTCCCCAGTGGGGTGGCCACACTGATTTCGCCGCAGTATCTGGCCAGTGTGAAACATAACAGTGGTTATCAAAGTGTCAGTTTCGGTGATGGGAAAAATACTTATACGATAGTCGATCGTAATGATCACCCCTCTACTGATTTCCATGCACCACGCCTGAATAAACTGGTCACTGAAGTTGCCCCTGTCAGCGTTACAGCTGAAGGTACCAAAGTTAATGCCTATAAAAATACTGAACGTTATACGGAGTTTTATCGTGTGGGGAGTGGAGCGCAATATACAAAAGACAGGGATGGAAAATTAACCAGGATTGCAGGCGGATATGCTTTTAAAACAGGGGGAACAATTGGTACTCCCCTCATTTCAAACGGAACCATTGTTACCAACCCCGGCCAGACTTTCAATCCGGTTAATGGGATCATACCAAGTTATGGCGTTCCCGGAGACAGTGGTTCACCGCTTTTTGCTTACGACTCATTGCAAAAAAAATGGGTCATGGTTGGTGTTTTAAGATCCTATGCTGGCCTTACTGGAGCAACAAGTTGGTGGAACGTTATTCCGACCGATTATCTGAATAAGGTTATGGAAGAGGATTTCGATACCCCTGTCGCTGCTGTCTCTGGTAAAGAACCTCTTGCCTGGCATTTTGACCAGAATACCGGTACTGGCACATTGTCTCAGGGGACAACAACCTGGGATATGCACGGTCAGAAAGGAAAAGACCTCAATTCGGGCAAAAATCTGGTGTTCAGTGGACTGAACGGCACAATTCTCCTGAAAGACAGCGTAACGCAGGGGGCCGGCTATCTGGAATTTAAAGACAGTTACACAGTGTCTGCTGACGCCGGAAAAACATGGACAGGTGCCGGTATCGTTACGGACGAAGGTACTAATGTGACCTGGGAGGTCAACGGCGTGGCCGGTGACAACCTGCATAAACTTGGTGAAGGGACGCTGACCGTAAGCGGTATCGGGGTTAATCCCGGCGGGCTTAAAACCGGGGACGGGACTGTCATTCTGGCTCAAAAGCCTGATGCCGCAGGAAATGTCCAGGCTTTCAGCTCAGTCAATCTTGCCAGTGGACGTCCGACCGTTGTGCTTGCGGATTCACGACAGGTTAACCCGGATAATATCTCCTGGGGTTATCGGGGAGGGGTGCTTGACCTGAACGGTAACGATATCACTTTCACTCGTCTGCGGGTGTCTGATTATGGTGCGGTCATTGCAAACAAGGCCGCGAATAAATCCCACCTGTCACTGAATTTGTCTACAGCAAATAATGAAGAAGTCAGCGTCCCGATTGGTACTGTTAATCCGTTTGGCGGAAAAGGTACACCCGGAAGCTTATACAGCCGTAATCTGAATGGACAGACATCCTACTATATTCTTAAATCCTCCACCTATGGTAATACCCTGTGGGGGAACAGCCTGAATGACCCGAAACAATGGGAATTTGTCGGTACTGATAAAAACAAAGCCATTCAGACAGTAAAAGACCGGGTCCTGGCTGAACGTGCAAAACAGCCCGTCATCTATCATGGCCAGTTGACCGGGAATATGGATGTCACTATCCCGCAATTGCCGGGTGAACGTAAGGTGGTGATGGATGGTTCCGTAAATCTGCCTGGCGGAAACCTGAGTAAAGAGGGGGGCAGTCTGATTTTCCAGGGGCATCCGGTTATCCATGCTTCAGTCAACGGCAGTGCCCCCGTCTCCCTGACCCAGAAAGACTGGGAGAACCGTCAGTTCACACTGAAAACGCTGTCGCTGAAGAATGCTGACTTCCATCTTTCACGTAATGCTGTCCTGAACGGTGACATACAGTCGGACAACAGCCATATCACGCTGGGAAGTAATAAGGTCATTATTGATAAAAATGACAGTACCGGTAATTACGTCAATCCGGAGGAAGGTACATCTTCTCCGGTGGAAAGCCAGTATCAGGGCAATATCACGCTGCAGAAAGGCTCCACGCTGGACATTAACAACCGCTTCACCGGCGGGATTGAGGCTCATGACAGTCAGGTAAACGTCACCTCATCTGAGGCCGTGCTGCAGGACAGCGGTATCTTCGTGAACTCTGCTCTCTCCGTTCGTGACGGCGGTCATCTGAAAGCACAGAAAGGGCTCTACAGTGACGGCCGGGTTCAGATTGGGAAGAATGGTACGCTTTCCCTGAGCGGAACGCCGGTTACCGGCTCAGACGGTCAGTTCACGCCGATGTTGTCTATGACAGAAGGATACGATTTGACCGGCAACAATGCCACTCTGGACATCCGCAACTGGGCACATGTTTCCGGGGACATTCATGCAACCAGCCCGTCCGCTGTCCGTATTGGAACGGATGCGCCCGGGACGCTGTCTTCCTCCGTTTCGTCCGCACTGGCTGAAGGAATGTTTGGTGGATATAACGCGGCATACTACGGTGCCATCACCGGCGGTAAGGGAAACGTCAGCATGAACAGTGGTCTGTGGCAGCTGACCGGAGATTCCACCGTCAACAACCTGACGGCCCGTAACAGCCGGGTACAGTCTGAAGAAAAGGGCGCCTTCCGCACCCTGACGGTAAACACGCTTGATGCCACGGGCAGTGACTTTGTCCTGCGTACTGACCTGAAAAACGCCGATAAAATCAGCGTGACGGGGAAAGCCAGCGGTTCAGACAACACCCTGAATGTCAGCTTTATGAAGAACCCGGCTCCGGGGCAGTCCCTGAACATCCCGCTGGTCAGCGCCCCGGCCGGCACGGCAGGGGATGTCTTTAAGGCCGGTACCCGGGTCACGGGGTTCAGCCGGGTGACACCGACGCTGCATGTCGACACCACCGGCGGCAGTACGAAGTGGATTCTGGATGGTTTCAGAGCAGAGGCTGACAAAGCCGCTGCGGCGAAGGCGGACAGTTTCATGAATGCCGGCTACAAAAACTTCATGACGGAAGTGAACAATCTGAATAAACGTATGGGGGAGCTGCGTGACACGAAAGGTGATGCCGGAGCCTGGGCCCGTATCATGAACGGCGCCGGTTCAGCAGACGGCGGGTACAGTGATAACTACACTCACGTTCAGGTCGGTTTTGACAAAAAACATACGCTGGACGGTGTGGACCTGTTCACTGGTGTCACGATGACCTATACCGACAGCAGCGCAGACAGTGATGCGTTCAGCGGGAAGACAAAATCCGTGGGCGGCGGTCTGTATGCTTCAGCGCTGTTTAATTCCGGTGCCTATATCGATTTGATTGGTAAATATATTCACCATGACAATGACTACACAGGCAACTTTGCCGGTCTGGGGACGAAGCATTATGGTACGCACTCCTGGTATGCCGGTGCCGAAACGGGTTACCGTTATCACCTGACGGAGGACACCTTTATTGAGCCGCAGGCCGAACTGGTTTATGGCGCGGTGTCCGGCAAAACGTTCCGCTGGAAAGAGGGAAATATGGACCTGAGCATGAAGAACAAGGACTTCAGTCCCTTGGTCGGCCGGACAGGTGTGGAGCTGGGCAAAACCTTCAGCGGTAAGGACTGGAGCGTGACGGCCCGGGCCGGCACCAGCTGGCAGTTCGACCTGCTGAATAACGGCGAGACCGTACTTCGTGATGCGTCCGGAGAGAAACGGATTAAAGGGGAGAAGGACAGCCGGATGTTGTTCAATGTCGGCATGAATGCGCAGATAAAGGACAACATGCGCTTCGGGCTGGAGTTTGAGAAATCCGCCTTTGGTAAGTACAACGTGGATAACGCGATAAACGCGAATTTCCGTTATATGTTCTGACAGATATTAGTGGAGAGTGTCATGAGACACTCTCCACTAAAGTCGGAAGTCTTCGATGAGGTCTCCAGATTATCGATCATAGAGATATCCCTTTGTTGATTTTTCATCTGTTGTTGTCAGGATTTCACCGGCGAGCGCATTAATGCCGATTTTGATTATTTCCTTTATTCGGAAAATTAATCGTTTTCACAATGAGGGGACGAACGTAATGCTCCCCTCGGGTTCTCCTTATGAGAAACGGATTAACCCGCACCGATATTTCTACTGATTTTCAAACTCAGAATTTTCGCGCGCGCGGCGCTGTATTAATCCCCTGCCTGGTCATATAGTGCCTGCAGTACCTGAATATCAGCTTAAGGAGAAGATGATGAAGCGTATCGATTTGCACATGCATTCGGTATACAGCGACGATGCGGATTTCCCTGTCAGCGATCTGTTGACAATGGCGAAAGCGGCGAACCTGGCGGTGCTGGCGATAACCGATCACAACTCGGCGCGGTCCGTTGAGGAAGCTATTCACTATGGCAATGAAAACGCTGTGAGAGTGATGACGGGCATTGAAATTGACTGCTCGTTTGCGGGTAATAACTATCATCTGCTGGGCTACGGTTTTCGTCGTGATTGTCGGGATTTTGACGTCGTCGAGCAGAATTTCCACCATCTGGAAAGCGTCGCGACCCCGCTGAAACTGGCGAAACTTCGGGCGCTCGGGTTCCAGCTTGACGTCGATCGCCTGTATGCCCTGGCGGGCGATCGCGTTCCGCAGGAAGAGCAGATGGCGGAGTTAATTTTAGAGGATGCGCGCAATGCGAATCATGAACTGTTGCTGCCGTACCGGGCAGGGAACTCTCGCAGCGACATGCCGTTGATTAACTTCTTCTGGGATTTTTTTGGCCGCGACAAACCCTGTCATGTGAAGGTTGAACTGCCGCCCATGGCAGAGATGGCGTCGATGATTATTGATAACGGCGGTATTCCGGTGATTGCGCATATCGGTGCCAACGTAAAGGAAAAGCCGTTGTCGGTGATTGAGCAAATGTTGCCGCTCGGCGTACAGGGCGTGGAGGTTTTTTCCAGCTATCATGATGAAGCACTTCGTCGCGAACTTTATCAGTTCACGCTGGATAAAGCGTTGTTGGCGACCAGCGGCAGCGATTTCCACGGTAAAAACAAGCCCAACATCAAGATGGGCAGCAGCCAGCCCTGGGCGGCCGCACTGCCGAAGACGCTGGAAATTCTTGAAAGGGTGACGCTTTATTAACATAGACAAACCCGGCGTAACGCACCGGGTTTAATTTTTTGAGATTGCCCCTGTTATTCTTATTCATGAGCGGAAGCGGCTAATACGTTGCGGCGTCAGGCTGCCAGCTCAGGCATTTTCTCCTTCACAAAGTTTAACACTTTCTCCGCATCCAGCGACGCGTAGGGCAGGCTTTCAATAATGGCGACAGGGCGTGCATTTCCGACAATGTCATAAATTTCATTGAGCTTGTACTGAATATGCGGCGCTATGAGAAAACCGTCGAAAGCGGGCGCCACGCTTTCGAAATTATCCAGCCCCACCGCGCTTATCATGAGAGGATAGCCGCGGCTTTCAGCCAGTACCTGCATCTTTTTGGCAAGAGAATTTGCCGTATTCCCGAACAAACAACCTATCAGAAGCTTTTTCAAGTTTTTGATCTCCTGAAAACGGTTCACAGAATAGGGCTGGCTGTGTTCAAAAAATGAGCGCCACATCTTATTTGCATAACAAATATATTCAGCGTCGGTAGCGCAGACCTCTGGTGCCTCCTGCCGTGAAGACAGGTTGATGACACTTAAGTGGAACTGAGTTCCTGAACACGTCATGAAAAGGTGTGGTACGCACAGTAGTCAATTCGCATCAATGTGACAACACAGGGAGTTGGCGATAGTAAAAGAGACAGATGTCCTTTTTGTTATCGCCGCGCTCACTTTATTGTGCTATCCCATAAAGGGAAAATGGGATTGCGTCGAGGGGAAGATGAAAAATATCAATGACAGTGCCTTAAAAGAGCGGTTTATTTTAACGAACAGGTTGTCGGCGATAATTAACCCCTCCCTGTTAGCGACACTGCGTCTGGTCAAAATTGATGCCGGGGAGTATCTGATGACGCAAAACACCTATTTGACGCATCTCTATTTCCTGGTTGACGGTAAACTGCAGGTCGAGCGCCATAATCCAAACGGGACGCACGCGGTTTATTCTTTTGAAACGCCTTTTTCGGTGGTTGGCGAAATGGAACTTTTCTCCATTAAGAAAAGTAAGGCCGTCGGTTCCGTTCAGGCATTAACGGACTCATGGTTACTGACCCTACCGGTCGAGGCCGTAAAAGAACACGCGATGAACGATCCCGCCTTTCTTCTTTTTATGTGCCAGAATTTAAGTCATAAACTACTGCATAATTCACTGATCCATTCCAGTGGCGCGATTTCGGTGGAATCTAAATTGCGTAAATTCTTACTTATTAAAACGCAAAACGAAGGCGCCACAATTCAACTGGAGAAAAGAGAGTCGCTCGCGGCCATGTTGGGAGTTTCTGTCAGGCAACTCAATCGTGCGCTGATAAAACTTGCGCAGCAAGGGATTATTCAACACAAAAATAAAACCCTGAAGGTGATTAATCCTGTTCGCTTATCAGATTTTCCTGCTGACAAATCTGAATTGGTGTGAGTTGGAGTGGGGTAAATAATCCCGGAAGCATGAGATAATGCGCCCGTTGTGAAGGCAGGCTGGAGCGATATTTCAGCCACCAGGTACATTACGATGAGATCAACGGATGAATCTTCTTGAACTGACACTTCTGAGTGGACAATACAACGATCGTGAAACGGGCGGAAAGATCCCGTGGAATGATCCGGATTTCAGCCGCAGGATGCTGGAAAACCATTTGTCGCAGGAACACGACTGGGCCAGTCGTAAACTCTCGGTCATTGAACAACAGGTCGACTGGATCGCCCGCCAGCTTCCCGTGGGCGCAACAATACTTGATTTGGGATGCGGCCCCGGATTTTACACTCAACGTCTCGCGCAGCGCGGATTTGATTGCACTGGCGTCGATTTTTCTCCGGCCTCTGTGCAGTGGGCGCGAGAACAGGCGCAGAGCGCAGCGCTGGATATTGATTATCAGGAACAGGACGTCCGCGACTACCAGCCTGATGGCACGTTTGATTTCGTTATGATGACCTTCGGTGAAATCAATGTCTTCAGTTTTGAGGATGCGCAACGGCTGGTGGCGCGTAGTGCAGCCTGGCTGAAGCCGGGGGGCAAGTTGCTGATTGAAGTGCATACGTTTGACGAGGTCAAAAGACAGGGGATGGCTCCCGCGTCCTGGCAGCGGTGTCCAGAGGGGCTTTTTCTCGCCGAACCGCATCTGTTATTAAGCGAAAATCGCTGGAATGAAGAAACGCAAACCAGCACCACGACGTTCTGGGCGCTCAAGGCCGATGCCAGCGTTGTGCATTTTAGCAGCCAGACGCGGGCCTGGCGGGATGACGAGTATTTGCAGTTGCTGGCGCAGTGCGGTTTTCACACGACGACCCGTATTGCCGCTGAAGAGTGGCCGGTCAGTGAAACCTTTGCCGGCAAGCTCTACGCCCTGATGGGACGTCGAGAGATGGTATAAACGACAATTGCTCTGTGCTGCAACCAGAGAAACCCGATGCCCGATGGCTTACGCTGTCGGGCTTTTCGCTATAACAGGGAACCTTACCTGGCAAGGGCATGATTCATCCTCAGGATTCAGCCATGTCATTCGGGCGACGGCGAAGCGATTCAACCTCCCGTGCAAGTATCTCAGTAAAAAAATGCCCTGGAAGATACAGCTCGATCCTTCGCGCTTCCCGGGACAATGCTTGTAGATAACACCTTGTTTATTAAAAAATTGATAGGCAATTATTTGCAAGCCTTTAAAGTCAATCATTATCCTTGTTTATCAAACAGAAAATCTACAAAACTAGACATCTATCGAGTTTTCATCTTAAAGTCCCGATGTTGGCACTAGACAAAACTGTCTTATGGTTATCAAATGGTTAAATAATATTTCGCTGGATGTGAATGATCGACCAGATAGATGAATGGTCGGCGGGTAATTCAGCGGCTACAAGCAAGACAACACACCATTTCGGGAGAAATTATGCATTCCTCTGTTAATAAAAACGAAAGCCGAACGTTCTTCGGCCATCCCTATCCGCTGGGGTCACTGTTCTTCACGGAGATGTGGGAACGGTTTTCGTTTTATGGCATTCGTCCGTTACTGATTCTGTTCATGGCCGCGACCGTCTACGACGGTGGCATGGGACTGGCGCGGGAAAATGCGTCTGCTATCGTCGGTATTTTTGCCGGCAGTATGTACCTGGCAGCGCTGCCGGGCGGCTGGCTCGCGGATAACTGGCTCGGGCAGCAACGCGCGGTGTGGTACGGCTCGATCCTGATCGCGCTCGGCCATCTGTCGATTGCCCTGTCGGCCTGGATGGGCGACAACCTGTTTTTCATCGGTTTGATGTTTATCGTGCTGGGGTCGGGTCTGTTCAAAACCTGTATCTCGGTCATGGTGGGAACCCTCTATAAGAAAGGCGATGCCCGCCGCGATGGCGGTTTTTCGTTGTTCTACATGGGGATTAACATGGGGTCATTCATTGCCCCGTTGATCTCTGGCTGGTTAATCAAATCTCACGGCTGGCACTGGGGCTTTGGTATCGGTGGGATCGGGATGCTGGTCGCACTGATCATCTTCCGCGTGTTTGCCGTTCCTTCCATGAAACGCTATGACCGCGAAGTGGGGCTTGATTCGACCTGGAACAGCCCGGTGGTGAAGAGAAACGGCGTGGGACGCTGGTTGCTGGCGCTGGCCGTTGGTGTTGCCATCATTGTGACGCTGATTGCCCAGGGCGTGATTGTCATTAATCCGGTCGCCGTTGCCAGCATGCTGGTCTACGTTATTGCCGCGTCTGTGGCGCTCTACTTTATCTATCTGTTCGTGTTTGCCGGGTTGACCCGCAAAGAGCGCGCCAGACTGTTGGTCTGCTTTATTTTACTGGTTTCTGCGGCCTTTTTCTGGTCGGCGTTTGAGCAGAAACCAACCTCGTTCAACCTGTTCGCGAACGACTACACCAACCGCATGATCGGAGATTTCGAAATTCCAGCCGTCTGGTTCCAGTCGATCAACGCCCTGTTTATCATCCTGCTGGCTCCGGTCTTTAGCTGGGCCTGGCCGGCACTGGCGCGCCGAAATGTGCGCCCGAGCAGTATCACCAAGTTTGTTATCGGTATTCTGTGCGCGGCAGCGGGCTTTGGCCTGATGATGATGGCGGCGCAGAATGTCCTGAGCAACGGTGGAGCAGGCGTATCGCCGTTCTGGCTGGTGGGCAGCATCCTGATGCTGACGCTGGGTGAGTTGTGTCTGAGCCCGATTGGTCTGGCGACCATGACGCTGTTAGCGCCCGAAAGAATGCGGGGTCAGATGATGGGCCTGTGGTTCTGCGCCAGCGCTTTAGGTAACCTGGCGGCGGGTCTGATTGGTGGGCACGTTAAGGCCGACCAACTGGACATGCTGCCTGATCTCTTCGCCCGCTGCTCCATTGCATTGCTGATTTGTGCGGCAGTACTGATTGTGCTGATTGTTCCGGTGCGTCGGATGCTGGAAAACGCGCAAACGAAAACGGAGCAAAAACCGGCGTAAAATGCCTGACCGATAATTAACACTCACAGATAAAACCGGTGCCTGATGCGCCGGTTTTATTTTTTCTTGCCAGGTAAAATCTTTATTCTGACGAACAAACGCCCGTCTCATAATCGTTAATGCTATTCCCACTAGAACATGCTTCAGGCTGAAAAAACGTCGGCCTGTTGTCGCTATGTTGCCGGAGATGATCGGCGAAATACCGTCACTCTTCCTCACAAAATGAGGTTTCACATGATCCTTTATGTCTGATTAATGAGGAAAGATCTTAAGTGAAGATTAATTATTCTTAAACACCTCATTTCTGAACTGCATTTAATGAAATGATATGCTGTATATAATGTCATTTAAGGAATTATATTCTTTTGTTGTTTTGTTCTTAAGATGATTGAATTGTCATCATGGCTAAGATCATTTCATTTGTTCTCACGCCTGATATCTGGAAAATATTGCCTAAATACCGCAATGAGACTCAGGGCGTTTGGGTCGGAAGGACATACGTTACATTGCCGTGACTTTTACTTAACGCATTCACAAATACACTGCATTTAATCATGCGATGTATAGCGTGCTGTTATTTCGATACAGTGGAATTGATATGAAGAGAAAAGAATTTAAATTAACAACCATGGCGTTGTTAATCAGTAGTCTGTTAATGGCAAATAACGCCGGTGCAGTCATTCATGATGTAGATGGTATTATTAGCGGAAGCGGGATCATCGCTAAAGATCAGGAATATAAAATCATTAGCACCGCAGGGGAAAACAATACGATCTCCGTGGCGAATAATGGTGGTGTAACCATTACCAACCCAGGCGGAACGCCCACGGTCTCGGGTGGGGGCGAATTTGAAAACGGTGACTTTTTAATTTCCAACGGGACAGTGATTGTCGCCAACAGCGGAACCATTAATTTAGGTTCAGGGACTACCGTGAATCATATCATCGGCGATGTCATTCCAGGCACCGTCGAGGGGCGACCAGACATTCCGCTGGATAATGATTATCAGTTCATGTATGCGGTGGGTATCGTTCAGGTGGGTGGTAACAGTGCAGCCTATCTCGCGCAAAAAGGCTCGATCGTTGCCAATAATTTGACGATAAATATGAGTCAAAAGCGTGATGGCAAAGATATTGCGGGCATTCTGGGCAATAAACACAATGGCGTCTTTACCTTAACCGGCACCACCACGGTTAATTCTGCGGTGACCGGGGCGAATGGGAAGAATTTCGCGATCTATGCAAAGTCGGGATCGAAAATCAACGCTGAAAATTTGATCGTCAATAGTAAGGGGACATTCTACGCCGTCGGCCTCGATTCGGAATCCAGTGTGGATGCCGACCGTTCACTGATTCGTTATAAAAATGCCACGATTACATCCGTCGCCGATCAGTATGCGGACGGTATCAGTTCTAACGGGGCTGACGTTGAAGCGTTGGGCGACACCGCTATTGATGTCACCGTGAACGATGCGAATGGCGTGATTTCCGGGATCTGGGTTTCAGATGGTCTCACCGGCGTTGATCTGGATGCACATGTGACCATGGCAGGGAAGACGAGCCTGCTGCTGAAGTCAGGCGCGGAGAGTACGGTTCTCAGTGGTGTCGAGTCCGTGGGCGCTTCGCAGTTTACCAGTAACGACCTGAATATCACGCTGGACACTCAGGGGCATCAGCAAACAACCGGTACCGGCATTCGGGCCAGTAAAGAAGATGCGCTCACGGCGGGTAAAATCGACATTAATGGTCGTCTGAACATTGATGTTGTCGATACCACCCGCAGCGGGAGCTGGAAATACGTTCAGGCGAATAAAGGCGGCGAGATCACGCTGAACGGTGGGGTACAGATGGGGGTTAACTACAACGACCCGGATGCCACTGCCATTCTGGCGGAAAACGCCGACTCCCGCGTGACGATTAACCCGCAGAAAATCGACGTTGTCGGGACGATTGAAGCCCTGGATTCCGCCGTGGTTGATGTGAATGCGATTAACCAGTCGCGTTTCGTCGGCGGGATGGTCACCAGCGGCAATGCAGTGAATAACCTGTCGCTGGCCGACGGCTCGGCCTGGAACATGACCAAAAGTTCTCAGCTCACCAACCTGACGCTGAATGACTCCACGCTGACCTTTATGCCAGCCGCCACAAAGCGTCGTATGCTGACGCGTGATACCGCGAGCTTCAAAACCCTGACAGTGGACGGTGATTACACAGGCACTAACGGTAATCTCGTGATGAACACCCAACTGGGCGATGACAGCTCACCGACTGACCGGATGATCGTTGCGGGCAACACCTCCGGCACCACGAACGTTAAAGTACTGAACGCCGGGGGCGCGGGCGGTCTGACGACGTCGGGCATCGAACTGATTAGCGTTGGCGGCAATTCTGACGGTGTGTTTAAACAAAATGGCCGTATCGTGGCCGGTGCGTATGACTACACCCTGCATCGCGGTGAAGGCGAGAATAATAAAAACTGGTATCTGAGCAGCGCCCTGTCTCCGGTTACTCCGCTGGATCCTCTGAATCCTACCGATCCGCAGCCGCCAACTCCGACGCCGCGCGAACACGCGGTGCGTCCGGAAGCCGGTCTGTACGGCATGAACCTGCAGGCGGCGAACACGCTGTTCAATACCCGTTTGCAGGATCGTCTGGGCGAAACGCATTACGTGGACGCGCTGACCGGCAAAGAAGCCGTCACCAGTATGTGGCTGCGTAACGTGGGCGGTCATACCCGTCAGAAAGACAGCAGTAGTCAACTGGATATGCAGGCCAACCGTTATGTCATGCAACTGGGCGGCGACATTGCGCAGTGGTCTTCGGACAACACTGACCGCTACCATCTGGGTCTGATGGCCGGTTATGCGAACCAGAAAGCGCGTGCCGAAAACCAGCGTAACGGTAACCGGGCCGACAGCCGCATCAGTGGTTACAGCGTTGGTTTGTACGGCACCTGGCTGCAGGACAACGCGACGCACGAAGGCGCGTATGTCGATAGCTGGGCGCAGTACAGCTGGTTTGATAACACCGTTTCTGGTCGTGACGTCGAATCTGAAGAGTATGATTCTAAGGGCTTCACCGCCTCTGTTGAATCCGGCTACACCTGGAAACTGGCCGAACTCAGCGAGCGTAACGCGCTGTATATTCAGCCAAAAGCCCAGATCACCTGGATGGGCGTGAAGGCAGATGAGCACAAAGAAGTTAACGGTACCCGCGTTGAAGGTAACGGCGATGGCAACATCCAGACACGCGTCGGCGTCCGTCTGTTCGGCAAGGGCCACAACACACTGGACGACGGCAAAGACCATACCTTCCAGCCGTTTGTCGAAGCCAACTGGATCCACAACAGCAAAGACTTTGGCGTCGCAATGAACGGTGAAAATGTGAATCTGAAAGGCGCCCGCAATATTGGCGAACTGAAAGCCGGGGTTGAAGGCCAGTTGACGAAGAACGTCGCCCTGTGGGGCAACGTCGCACAGCA
>NZ_JAOWCD010000089.1:0-2213 GCF_030337175.1 Citrobacter sp. Ca225
TGGGTCATCATGACGCCTGCTTCGGCCAGCCAGCGATTGATGGTCTTGAACAATTGACGGGCCAGTTGATGCTGCTCGAGCAGGTGGCGGAAATTCATGATGGTGGTGCGATCCGGCAGGGCGCTATCCAGGGATAATCGGGCAAACAGGCGCATGGAGGCGATTTCGTACAGGGCATCTTCCATGGCACCGTCGCTCAGGTTGTACCAATGCTGCATGCAGTGAATACGCAGCATGGTCTCCAGCGGATAGGGCCGTCGGCCATTGCCCGCCTTGGGATAAAACGGCTCGATGACAGCGGTCATATTCTGCCATGGCAGAATCTGCTCCATGCGGGAGAGGAAAATCTCTTTTCGGGTCTGACGGCGCTTAGTGCTGAATTCACTATCGGCGAAGGTGAGTTGATGGCTCATGATGTCCCTCTGGGATGCGCTCCGGATGAATATGATGATCTCATATCAGGAACTTGTTCGCACCTTCCCTAAGTCACCGGCGGCTTGCCTGCCACACATTGAACATTACAGACCAATTAGCACTTTGTCACCGGGGAAAGATGTAAAGATTATGTATAAATAGATTGGCTTAGAAGTGACATTTCAACTTTGGAGAAACAGGTGACATTTTAAACTTGCTTTAACAAAATTTTGGGACTGACCGAAACAAAAAGGCCAGCCCCGGAGGGCTGGCTATTCAGTACAGGGCAATGACAGGTTTCTTGATGCCGCAGGCGTGAGCGTAGCGGGTCAGTGTGTCGATGCTGGCTTTGGTGATGTTGTTTTCCAGGCGAGAAATAACCGGAGGTGTAACCCCCATGCGTTCAGCAACCTGCGCTTTTGTCAGGTTGTCATGCTTGCGCCATTCAGCAAGCAGCTCCCTGAGCTTTTCCTTACGTTCTTCTTCCTGCCATGCAGCGCGATATTCATCGTCCTGCATCCACTCGTTATGCAGTTCTTTATGGCTTACCAGTTTCATTAAGTACCTCCGCTAACCGCTTTTTGGCGAGATCGATTTCTTTCGCTGGCGTTTTCTGTGACTTCTTGATGAAAACACGGAGCATGATGATGGTATTGCCTTTGTGGTATACCCAGATTCCCCTGGCTATGTCCGTCCCCATCGTGCGGATCTCAAAAAGTCCATCGCCCAGGGGCTTCGTGTCCGGCTCCCGCAGTAATCGGGCGTCATACTCCAGTTTGCCGATGAGACGGTCAAACTTCACCCTGATTTTTACGGGTAATGCTGTGGCTTCTTCCCTGGCTTCCGGGTGATAAACAACGCTAAACATGTGACCTCCCATTTCTATTAATATTAACCTATAGGCTAATTTCAGACAAGGTAGAATTAACCTATAAGCTAATTTTGTTGGCAGTTATCGTGGCTACCCGGTCACTACCCTGTTAGCGTGAGTTTTCGTTCCACTGAGGAACGGGGATTTATGCGCGTTAGCGCATGTAAGGCGGCAGGATGAAATGACAGGTAGCACCGAGGGTTAGCCGCCGATACCAGTGAGGGATCGAAAGGGATCGCCTATCCATCCCTTCACCTTGCAAAGCCATATTCCGCTAAAAGCGGCTCAGAGGCTTTTGTGCGCGGTCGGAGTGGTCACAACAAGGCGAAGCCGCAGTTGGGGCGTATCTCCGCGTTAGCGGGTCGTAAGAGCCGCTTACGAGCGTGTAAGCTAATTCTTCAGCGATATTTGCTGACGTATCCGGCGTGGCCGGATTTGTCCAATCCCTCGATGGCTAACAGGCGAGCTGTTAGCCATCGAGGGATTCCGTTCTGAATGCCCCGCGCTTTAGCGTGGGGAGCTACTTTTGAGGCGCTCGCGCCGATGCTGTTCGGTTATCCAGTTTTTAAAGGGGATAACAGTAATGTCTTTTATTTTTTGGTTTATCTTTTAATACGTAAGTAATTAAAAGATAAACCAAAAGAGTATTTGCGCCATCTCGTTTGCACTTCATTATCACTTACCCACAAGCTATACAGCAGTTGTGGTGGGTCTACGCCGGAACCGCCGAAAAATCCGTCATTCCTGTAGGCGGGATGGGTTGGATTTCGAAAATTATTGTACTATAAGGGCTTCCCCGGCGTGTCAACGCCGGTGTTTATGGTTTCTGTCTGCTCTTCAGTAAAAATGGCACTGTTGCAAAGTTAGCGATGAGGCAGCGTTTTGTCTTATTCAAAGGCCTTACATTTCAAAAACTCTGCTTACCAGG